>JALSSM010000184.1 GCA_026984275.1 Gammaproteobacteria bacterium | reverse complement strand
TCAGCGGTTGATGTAACAGATGAATATCTTGAACTTGAATACGCAGATGGAGACAAATTATTTGTACCGGTCGCTTCTTTACATCTGATCAGCCGTTTTTCAGGTGTCGATCCTGATCATGCTCCTTTACACAAACTTGGTAGCGGGCAGTGGCAAAAGGCAAAATCCAAAGCGGCACAGCGAGTTCATGATGTGGCGGCAGAACTACTCGAGATCTATGCGCGTCGGGAAGCACGTAAAGGCTATGCCTTTTCAATCGATGAAGATGCTTACCGGGCATTTTCACAGGCCTTTCCTTTTGAAGAAACCCCTGATCAGATGACAGCGATTGAGGCTGTTCTTGAAGACATGCAAGCTGAACAACCCATGGATCGACTGGTCTGTGGTGATGTCGGTTTTGGTAAGACAGAAGTCGCCATGCGTGCTGCTTTCGTTGCTGTTAGTGCCGGTAAACAGGTGGCGATACTGGTGCCGACGACTTTACTCGCCCAACAACACTATGAAAACTTCAAAGATCGCTTTGCAGACTGGCCAATTCGCGTAGAACAACTTTCACGTTTCAGCGGATCAAAAGCGACGAAGGAGACAGTTGATGGACTTGCACAAGGCAAAGTTGATATTGTTATCGGTACGCATAAACTGATCCAGAATGACATTAAATTCAAACAGCTTGGTCTGCTGATTATCGATGAAGAACACCGTTTTGGTGTACGTCAGAAAGAAAAAATGAAGGCCATGCGATCAGAAGTGGATATTCTGACATTAACGGCGACGCCTATCCCACGATCTCTAAACCTGGCATTGACCGGTACCAGAGAACTTTCCATCATCGCTACACCACCCGCTCGTCGACTGGCAATTAAGACTTTTGTCAGAGAATGGAAAAATGATGTGATCAAGGAAGCCATTCTACGTGAGATCAATCGTGGTGGTCAGGTTTATCTTCTACATAACAAGGTCGAAACCATCGAAAAAATGGCTGCTGAAGTTGCAGCATTGGTGCCCGAGGCACGTGTTCATTTTGCGCATGGTCAGATGCGTGAACGCGAACTGGAAAGTGTGATGAAAGATTTTTATCACCGACGATTTAATGTTCTGGTGTGTAGTACCATCATCGAAACAGGCATTGATATTCCCAGCGCCAATACCATTATTATCAATCGTGCCGATAAATTTGGGCTGGCACAGTTGTATCAGTTACGTGGGCGGGTAGGGCGATCACATCATCGCGCCTATGCTTATCTCGTAGTTCCCGATGTCAAGAGATTAACGGATGATGCACGCAAGCGACTTGAAGCGATCGAGGCTCTTGAAGAGCTGGGTGTCGGTTTCACGATTGCGACTCATGATCTGGAAATTCGTGGTGCCGGTGAGATCCTGGGCGATGATCAAAGTGGACACATACAGGAAATTGGTTTTGGTATGTATACGGACATGCTTGAGCGTGCCGTAAAAGCACTCAAAGAAGGAAGGCAACCGGAACTTGATCGGCCTCTGGATCATGGTACTGAGATCGATGTGCATACACCTGCACTGATCCCGGAAGATTACTTGCCTGATGTGCATACACGGTTAATAATGTACAAACGTATTGCCAGTGCTGAAAACCAGCAAGAACTGGATGAACTGCGAGAAGAAGTCATTGATCGATTTGGCCTGATGCCGGAGCAAGCACTGAATCTTTTTGCGCTGACCAGACTCAAGCTCAAGGCAACACCGCTGGGGATTAAAAAAATAGACTTTGGCGCAACTGGAGGCCGGTTTGTCTTCACTGAACAACCTGATATCGATCCCGGTCTGATCATCCGGTTAATACAAACTGAACCGACTAACTATAAACTGGAAAATACCAGACTCCGTGTGATCAGGGATATGCCAGATCCAGCACAAAGGTTTGACGAGATAAACGCATTACTTGAACGATTTATGACACGAAGTGCTGCCTGATATGAAGAATAAAAAATACGATCTTCTCATTCTATTTCTGTTTTCCTTGTTTACGATTGATAGTTTTGCTGCACCTGTATACAAAATAGAAGTCCTGATCTTTGAACATACAGATAGAACGGGAATCGATAATGAACAATGGCGTGAACTGAAAGATAGCCCATCAACACTAAATACAGAACCTGTAACTGGAGCCGGTGAAGGGGTCATCAAAGAACTATCATCATCCACATTGAACCTTGTACAGGCCAGAAGCAGACTGGAGGAATCTGGACAATACCGTGTTCTTTATCATAGAAGTTGGAGTCAGCCTGTTTTTTCCAGAGATGAAAATACGGCGGCATGGATTGAAGTTCCTGGTGTGCTTGAAGGAACAATCAATCTGTATAAAAAGAAATACCTGCATGTCATTGCTGATCTGCGATTTAATAGTACAGAAGGTGCTGTCCGACTTGAAGAAAATCGCCGTTTAAAATCAAAAGAACTGCATTATCTGGATCACCCCTTATTCGGGCTGCTTGTCCGTGTCGTTAAATTATAATTGGATTGGTGACAAACAATAATCAGCATAGTAGCCGTAAAAAACATCGTGACAATGCGATAAAACGCTACGAAAAAGAGCGTGTTCGGAATAAGCTGGCAAAACACGGTGAACATCAGTTTATTCTGGTACTGGATAATCTAAAGTCAGGATTTAATGTCCCAAAATTATTTCGTAGTGCCGAAGCATTTGGTGCTTTTGAAGTTCATCTGATCAATATAGGATTCTTCGATCCGGCTCCGGCCAAAGGTGCCTTCCGCAAAGTACCAGCGAAATTTCATGATAATTTTGATACCTGTTATCAGGAGCTCAAACAGACGGGTTATGAAATCTTCGCACTTGATTTTGATACAGAGAAAACATTAAGCCAGATACAATTTCCTGTAAAAAGTGCTTTTATTTTGGGAAATGAAGAGCTCGGTCTCAGTATCGATTTGAAGAGTTATCCTGATATTCAGAAAATTAAAATCCCACAGTTCGGCAATGTGCAAAGCCTGAACGTCAGTATTGCCGGATCAATCGTTATGTATGAGTATACACAGCAAAAGTTTCGTTAAGGTTTAATTTAAGGGATCTCTGACAATTCATCCATGAATTGTCAGAGGATGAAAAATAAAAAATGCGATTTTTATTTTTCGTCCTATTCAATGACTTATCAGCCATTAAATATAGCAATGGTCGTGGTAATTCCATTCCAGGTATCGGCAAAGTTGCACTCGACTGCCTCGTGCCGAGGAACAGCTTTTAGTTCAATTCCTTAAGTAGAACTGGGGTTACTAAGGACTACGATCAGAAGTTCTCTAACCTGTTGCATCGCTTTATTTAGATAAAGCTCAATTTCCTTCATTGATATTTCTTCCTTGTCCCCTCGCCCTGCGGCGTGATTGGCTACGACAGCACAACAGGCATACGCAAGATCCAGTTCTCTGGCGAGAGAGGCTTCGGGCATGCCGGTCATACCAACGAGATCACAACCGTCTTTTTCCATTCGATCAATTTCAGCCGCCGTTTCCAGACGTGGGCCTTGAGTTGCACCATAGGTTCCACCTTCAAAAATTGCTATGCCTGCTTTTTGGGCAGCGTTAATGATCCTGGTTCTTAATGCATTATCATAGGGGTGAGTAAAATCAATATGGATGACTTTACCTGCACCGCCTTCATAAAAAGTATTTTCGCGACCCCAGGTATAATCGATGATCTGATCGGGAACAGCAAGTTGAGCTGGGGCAAGTTTGTTGTTAATCCCACCGACAGCCGCAATACTGATCACTTCTTTAACACCGATTTCCTTTAAGGCCCAGATGTTTGCACAGTAATTGATTTTGTGTGGTGGAATAGTGTGACCTGTGCCATGTCTGGGCAGGAAAACGATTTCGTTACCGTTAATTTCTCCGTAGGTGAGTGGTCCGGAGGGTTCGCCATAGGGTGTGCGCATGACACGTCGTCTGATGATGTTGATGCCTTCCAGTTTGTTGAGGCCGGTTCCACCGATGATTGCGAGATCTGTCATTTGTCGTATTCTATGATTGATGTTTTTCGTTGATAGCTGAAATACTGTCAAGATTTCTCAGGTAGCCCTTGTAATCCATACCATAACCAACCAGATATTCATTGTCTGCGATCAAACCGGTGAAGTCCGCTTTTGTCAGGCCTGGACGACTGGGCAGGTTTTTCTCGATCAGAACGGCTGTCAGTATCTTTTTTGCGCCTTCAGCCTGGCAGTAATCAATGATCGCTTCCAGAGTATGGCCTTCATCGAGAATATCGTCGATGATCAATACCGTCCTGTCTGACAATTCAATCTCTGGTTGTTTCACCCAGTGCAGGTGCCCCCCTTTCGTTTCTCCCCGATAGCGGGTGGCATGAATATAATCCAGTTGTAATGGAAAGTTGAGGCGGGGGAGTAATAAACCTGTCGGGATGATGCCGCCGATCACAGTACAAAGAATGATTGGATTAGTTTCAGAAAGTGATGCGTTGATTTCTGTTGCCATTTTGTCCAGAGCCGTCTCTACCTGATTTTTTGAAAAAAGCTCTCTGCAACTTTGTTCGACCTTTTTGATGTCTTCAGTCATTGAGTTTATTCAACTGTTGTTTACCAGCAAAATCCCGTGCGAATTGCCAAGCCGATCGACCACTTCGTGATCCGTGTAACAAAGCCCATCTCAAAGCATCTTTTTGCATGGATTCTCGATTATCGATGATAACATTGAGTTGTTGTAACCAGTGATCAACAATACGCAGATAAGCATCCTGGTTGAATGGGTGAAACGCCAACCATAGACCAAATCTTTCCGAAAGCGAAATCTTTTCCTCAACGGCTTCACCATAATGGATCTCGGTATCGATCAGTCTGGCATCAGTATTATCCTGATTATATTCAGGAAGTAGATGTCGTCGGTTGGAGCTGGCGTAGATCAGAATATTGTCCGGTGTACGGTTGATCGATCCATCGAGCACGACCTTGAGAGATTTGTAACTGGCATCATCCGTCTCAAATGAAAGGTCGTCACAGAAAATAATAAATCTTTCCGGGCGATTATAGAGCTGTTCAGCCATATCGGGCAGTTCTTCAAGGTGTCGTTTTTCAACTTCGATTAAACGTAAACCTTGATCAGAATATTCATTCAGTATCGCCTTGATCAGAGATGATTTGCCAGTGCCACGTGGTCCCCACAGCAGGGCATTATTGGCAGGCAGACCGTTGACGAATTGACGGGTGTTCTGATCGAGTTGCTGTTTTTGTTGATCGATACAAAGCAGATCGGAAAGTCTGATCTGACTGGTTCGTGTCACTGCCTGCAGATAACCCTGTTTGCCATTGTGGCACCATCGATGGGCGATGGCCTTCTCCCAGTCTGTGACGGCCGGTATCGGCGGAAGCAGTTGCTCCATCCGATCCAGTAATTGATGAGCTCGCTCCAGAAGCACCTTGTCCATCAGGGGCTAGTGGAACTTGAGCCTTCTGCGTGGTTTGCGGATCAGGCGATTAGCAATTGATTGCAATAATGTGCCGACATAACCATACAGAGCAACCTGATGCATTTTATAGAGCGACTTATAGATAAACCGGGCGATCACACCTTCGATCATAACGCTGCCTGTCCATTTACCCAGAAGATTCCCCATCATGTTGCCAACTGTTGTATACGAACTGAGGTTGACTAATGATCCATAATCGACGTATTTATACTCAGGTAATTGTGGGTCGCCTTTCAAACGACGTTTCATGGTTTTGACCAGCATGGATGCTTGTTGATGCGCTGATTGTGCCCTGGGTGGCACCATTTCTTCTGAACCTGGTTCAACTGGACATTGTGCGCAGTCTCCGAAGGCAAAGATATTTTCATCACGGGTGGTTTGTAAAGTTGAATGCACTACCAGTTGATTGATGCGGTTAGTCTCAAGCCCATCAATATCTTTAAGAAAATCAGGTGCTTTGATGCCTGCTGCCCAGACCTTGATCTCGGAAGGAATAAAATGACCAGCTTCGGTATGAAAACCATCGGCCGTGGCTTCGACAATTCTTTCCCCCGTTCTCACATCGACATTAATTTTATGTAAAGTATCAACCGTCGCTTGTGATAAACGATCAGGAAGAGCAGGGAGTATTTTGTCAGCTGCTTCGATCAGAGATATTTTCAGATCGCGATCCGGATCAATATTTTCCAATCCAAACGCAACAAGCTCCCGGGTGGATTCGTGTAATTCAGCAGCAAGTTCTACACCGGTTGCTCCGGCACCTGCGATTGCCACATGGAGCTGTCCTTCTTTTAATGGCTTGGTTGATGTCTGTGCGCTGTAACATTTTTTCAACAGGTGTGAGTGAAATCGTTCAGCCTGTTCACGTGTATCCAGAGAGATACAGTGTTCACTGACACCTTTAATACCAAAGTCATTTGTCGTACTACCGATAGCAATGATCAGGGTATCGTATTGAAAATTACGCCGGGGAATAAATTCGAAACCATCTTCATCAACCGTTGGAGCAAGTGTTACCTCCTGTTTTTCACGATCCAGCCCATCCATTCGACCATATCGGAATCGGAAGTTATGCCAGTTTGCCTGTGCCAGATATTCCAGGTCATCGGCATGTGAATCCAGTGTGCCAGCGGCTATTTCATGTAAAAGAGGCTTCCAGATATGTGTTAATGTGCAATCGATCAGAGTGATCTCGGCTTTTTTCTTTTTACCCAGTTTATTGCCCAAACGGGTGGCTAATTCGATGCCACCGGCACCGCCGCCGACGATAACAATTTTATGTGGTGATGAAGTTTCTGACATTTATCGATCTCTCTTAATAAAGGCGCGTTATAATAGCAGTATTATTAACCCGATAAAGATTAAGGTAAAGAACAAGACAATGACAGATCAGGAAACAATAGAACTTGAGGCGGCAGCATTTCGTCGTTTAATAGAACATTTCAGAACCAGAACCGACGTCCAGAATATCGATATGATGAACTTGGCGGGTTTTTGCCGAAACTGTTTATCGAAATGGTATCTGGCTGCGGCTGGAGAAAAAGGGATTGAAATGGATTACAACAAGGCCAGAGAAATCATTTATGGAATGCCATACGATGAGTGGAAAGAAAAATACCAGAAAGAAGCATCCGCCGATCAGTTAAACGCATTTGATGAGGCGATTAAACAGCACGATCCGAAATAAACATTAAGGAATAAATAATAATGCGAGTCAGTTTATGCTTGTCAGTTTTTCTGACAGGGAGTGTTTTTGCAGGGGGGATGGATCACAAGAGTGATCGTTATTCCTATCAAAGTGAACTTTATCTGGCCTGTGAAAAATCGGCATTAAATGTTCATGCGGGGAAAGTGCTCAAAGTTGAGTTTAAATTTGAAGGCGTTCAGCCAACGTATGAATTTGATATTCGAGCGCTTGATGGTGTGGACTGGGACGTTACATGTGATTCTGAAAAAAACAAGATCATCGAGATTGAAGAAGAAGTTCCCAGCGTTTACCACCCCCTTTTCCTGGATAGGAAACGTATTGATGAAAAACAAGCACGTGCGATCGCGCTGGATGCATGGCCTGGAGATATCCTGGAAATCGAATATGAAATAGAACCCGATGGCGCGGCTTCCTACGAGTTTGATATTCATACTTTCAAAGGTGTTGGAATGAAGGTGGAAGTAGATGCCAGCACAGGTGAAATCGTCGAACAAAATGAAGAGATCTGGCAAGAGGGTTATGAATAAACCTTGCTTTTTATTGCCACTGGTTTTGTTGGCAGCCTGTGCTGAATATCAAAGCTATACACCGGCACCTATTGATATTGAGCAAACGACACGTGATTACAGAAACAAGGATGTTAATGCACCCGCAATCAAAAAATGGTTACAGGAGCATAATCAAGATGTTTCTGTCTGGCCGTTTGTTCGTTGGGATATCGAAAAACTGGTGCTGGTTGGTTATTTCTACGATCCGGATCTGAAAGTTCAAAGTGCAAAAGTAACGTTGGCTGAAGCTGCCGAAATCACCGCTGGACAAAAACCAAATCCATCAATTGAAATGTCTTCAGAACATCATAGTGATCAGTCTGGTGATATCTCTCCGTGGACTTTCGGTTCGATTTTTAACTGGGTTTACGAAAAGCCCGAAAAACGGCAGACAAGAATTGATTATGCCAAAGCACGCATAGAAGTTGCTCGACTGAAAGAATTTGAAGTCAAATGGCAGATCCGGCAGCGGATAATGGATAGTTATCTGGATATAATCACCGCCATCCAGAAAAAGAAAATGTTGATGGCCGAAAAGGAAGTTCTACAGGAAGAACTCAACGTGTTGGAACGAAGTCTTGAACTCGGACAATCCAGCGATTTCGAGATCAGTTCAATACGTCTTGAAATTCAACGATTAATGTTGTCATTGAGTGAGGTTGATGCCGATCAGATCCGGGCAAGATCAAAACTGGCACTGGCGGTTGGCTTATCAGCTGATGGACTGGATAAAATAGACTTGAATGTTAACGCTTTCTCACAACTACCCAAATTAAAATCGATCGACCTGGATCTGGACTTATTACAGACCCGGGCACTGATTGAACGACCAGATTTACTGGGAGCACTGTCAGAATATGTAGTTGCGGAGGCGGATCTACATCGTGAAATAGAAAAACAGTATCCTGATATAACATTGTCTCCGGGATTCATCTTCGATCAGGGTGATAATATCTGGACCTTGGCAAGTTCGTGGGTTTTACCGATCAATTCGCATAATGAAGGTCCCATTGCAGAAGCAGAAGCACGACGTGAAGTGAAAGCAAAGGAGTTTATGGCTTTCCAGACGGTCGTTCTTGGACAAGTCCATGAGGCACGAATTCGTTACCAGTCAGCTTTGAGTACACTTCAAGAAGCCGATACTCTGATCAGTGATCTCAGAGAGCGTGGTGAGAAAATACAAAAACAATACGATCTGGGTTATACGGATCGTTTAACGGTGCTTAGAAGTCAGCTCGAAATTTTGAAGGCGCAACGATCAGGTTATTTGTTGAAAATGAATGCGTGGCGAGAGTTTATTGCAATGGAAAATGCTTCCATGAGACGACTAATTAATTAAAAAACGGTTTATGAAAAAAATAATAAAAATTATTCTATTGTTGGTTCTTGTGATCGCAGTTTTTATAGGGGTCAGACAGTTCTCTGGTGATCAGCGTTTTGTCGTTACACTCGATCAATGGCTGGATCAGTTCCAGGAGTCAGATGTGAATAACGATGATGATAACCTGGACGATGAGAAAAATAACGGATCAGAAGAAGAGGATGATGACATTCCATCAAGAGTGGAAATCCATGAAGGACTGCCAGCCGTAAGATTAAACGAAGAAGTCATGGATCGAAGTGGGATTCTAACCAGCTCCCTGCAGGTTGTTTCTCATTTGAATGAAGTTCGTGCAACAGGCATTGTTGTTGACTTTCAACCTTTGCTAGTGAAAAGAACAGAGTTTCAGAAGGCTAAGACTGATCTGGTATTGATCGAAGAAAGCTTGCAGGCTTCAACAAAAGTTTATGAACGCTTACGTGTTCTGCACAAAGAACACGCCAATATTTCTTTGCGTCAGGTCGAGGAAGCCCGCTTGCAAATGACAGAATACAAGGCTCGCAAGATCGCCGCTAAACAACTCATAAAAAATATTCGTACAGAAACCATGCAGGAATGGGGCAGGGAATTGAGCATCTGGGCTTTGGGAAGAGAAGATGGAAAAAAAGAAAGCAGCACCTATTTCGATCGTTTATTAAATAAACAGGATGTGCTGATTCTGGTGACTTTACCATCGGATTTTTTACTACCTGAAGCAACCAGTTTTGTTTATGTGAATACACATCCTGATCGATCGACGGCAAGAAAAGCCTATTTGATTTCTCCTGCAACAAAAACAGATCCTCTCACTCAGGGTGTTACTTATTACTTCAGGACCTCTGCTGAAAACATGCGTACTGGTTTGTTTTTAACAGGCTGGGTCATCGTATCCAATGAAGTAGAAACAGGAGTCGATGTGCCTCTGGCTTCTGTGATCTGGTATGGTGGCCAGCCGTGGGTATATGTACAGGTCGAGAAAGAACTTTATTCTCGTCGTCCCGTTGCTAATTATCGTGAAACAGATTTTGGCTGGTTCATTAAAAATACTTTTAAACAAGATGAAAAGATCGTTATCCGTGGTGGTCAGCTATTGCTTTCTGAAGAATTAAGATGGCAGATACCTGACGAGGACGACGATTAACAATATGTTGTCTGCCATCGTTCGATTCTCGGTTCGTTATTACGGTATTGTGATTGCCATGGCAATCTTGTTGCTGATCTACGGTGTTTATCGATTGTCGAGCGCAGGGCTGGATATCTTTCCGGAATTTTCGCCCAAGCAGGTGATCATCCAGACTGAGTCACCGGGTTATTCTGCGGAGCAGGTTGAAGTACTTGTCACCCAGCCCATCGAAAGTGCGATCAGTGGTTTGATTGGTCTGGAATATCTTCGATCAGAATCGATTCAGGGTCTGTCGATTGTCACGGCAACCTTTGAGGAAAATACCGATATTTATCTAAACCGACAGTTGGTAACAGAACGATTATCCAGTGTTGGTGCCTCTTTACCCGAAGGAATTGCGACACCTGTCCCCGTTCCCCTTGCATCTTCTTCTGCAACGATTCTGACCATTGGTGTGCGATCTGACTCTATGGATATGATGGAGCTGCGTAGCCTTGTGGACTGGACGATCACGCCACAAATTCTGAGTGTGAGTGGCGTCGCTGATGTGAATGTGTTTGGTGGTGAGATCAAACAATTACAGATTCAGCTCAAACCTGAAAAACTTCGTCGTTATCGATTAAGTATTGATGAGGTGCTCAATGCAGCGAGACAGGCGAGCGCAATCAAGGGCGCAGGTTTTATTGAGAATGACAACCAGCGTTTTACCATTCAAACCAGTGGTGGTGACACCAAAGCTGAAGATGTAGCAAAAGTTATCATCAAACGCCAAAATGGAAACTCGATCCAGCTTTCTGATGTGGCCGAAGTGCTCATGGCACCAGAGCCACGTATTGGCGCGGCCGCTATCATGGGCAAGCCTGCGATCGTGATGATGATCATCGGTCAGTATGGAGCCAATACGCTGAATGTTTCAAATTCAGTCGAAGACGTTCTAAAAGATCTGGAAGTTGTACTCGATAAACAGGATATCGAATTTTATTCTCATCTTTTCCGTCCGGCGGATTATATAGAACGATCACTCAAAAATATTACTGAGCATTTACTCGTCGGTGGTACGTTTGTGTTGATCATTTTATTTCTCTTTTTATTCAATATTCGTACCGCATTCATCTCCGCCCTGGCTATTCCTCTCTCGTTGATCAGTGCCGCGATTGTGCTACTGCAAAGTGGTGTGAATCTGAACATCATGGTACTAGGCGGACTCGGCATCGCGCTGGGTGAAGTGGTTGATGATGCCATCATTGATACGGAAAATATTTATCGACGGTTACGTGAAAACAGGCTGCTTGCTGTACCGAAACCGATCTCGGAGGTGGTCTATAAAGCATCGATGGAAGTACGCGGATCAGTGGTTTATGCCAGCTTTATTGTTGCATTGGTCTTTGTTCCATTATTGACACTGGGTGGTGTTGCAGGCCGTTTGTTTTCACCGTTGGGTGTATCGTATATTCTCGCCATTCTCACATCACTACTGGTTGCCCTGACGGTCACACCGGCACTTTGTTATTTATTGTTAGGCCGCAATGGGAAACTGCCAGAGAATGATCCGCCACTGATCAGGCTTATCCACCCGGTTTACGCCGGGTTTCTGAGATTAACCGCAAGAATACCAACATTTACCATTGGTGCCACATTGCTTTTCTGTACAGCGGGCATTGCGATTATTCCCAGTCTCGGGGCACGGTTTTTACCCGAGTTGCGAGAAGGTCATTATATTGTTCACACTACCGCAATGCCGGGAACCTCGCTTGAGCAATCCATTCGGGCAGGCAATAAACTGACCAAAGAATTCCTAAACATTTCAGGTGTCCGATCTGTCTCACAATGGTCGGGCAGGGCAGAGCGATCTGCCGATACTTATGGTAGCCACTACAGTGAATATGAAGTCGATCTCGATCCACTGTCAGGGGGTGAACAACAGAAGGTGCTTGATAGCCTACGAAAAGTGCTTAAGCAATTCCCCGGATTATTGTTTGAAGCCAACACATTTCTTATTGAACGTGTCGATGAAACCATTTCAGGCTACACGTCACCTATCGTCGTTAATCTCTATGGTAATAATCTTGGTTTTCTCGATCGTAAAGCACAGGCAGTTATGGAAATTATGCGTTCCATAGAGGGTGCCACAGATGTGCAGATGCGCTCACCAAATGGCACACCAGTTTTACAAGTGCGACTAAAACATGATCGCCTGAATAGCCTTGGCTTGCGACCTGTAGAAATCCTGAATGCTATTCAGATAGCTTACGAAGGCAAAGTCGTAGGTAAAAGTTATCAGGGTAATCGGGTTTATGATATCAGCGTGATCATCGATCCGGAACTTCGGAACAAACCAGAAGATTTGGAAAAATTGCCCTTAAAAACCGCTGATGGATTGATGGTTTCTTTGTCCGATGTTGCAAATATTCTTCAGGTTGATGGACGTTATAATATTCTTCATCAGGATGCTCAGCGGATCCAGACCATCACCTGTAATGTCCAGAATCGTGATATGGGAGAGTTCATCAAAGAATTAAAATCACGTATACTGAATGAAATTGAATTTGAAGCGGGTGCCTATCCAGAATTTACTGGTGCAGCCATCGAACAGGCCAGAGCCAGAGAAGATCTGATCCTGCATTCACTGGTGGCTGCGATAGGCGTACTTATTCTGATTTATATGGCCGTAGGCAGAGTACGATATGTGATGATCATGTTACTCAATTTGCCATTTTCATTGGTCGGTGGTGTGATTGCTGTTTTACTGACCGGAGCAACATTATCTGTCGGTTCAATGGTAGGCTTTGTGACATTGTTTGGTATCACTGTCAGAAACTCGATCATGCTGATCTCTCATTATCGTTATCTTGTTGAAGAAGAAAAACAACCATGGAATATAGAAACCCTGATACAGGGTTCAAAAGAAAGACTACCATCAATTTTGATGACCGCATTGGTCACGGCACTCGCTATGTTACCCATCGCCATTGACAGTGATAACCCAGGACGAGAGATCATGGGGCCAATGGCCGCGATCATTATTGGCGGTATGGCATCCTCAACGATTCTTAATTTATTAATCCTGCCGAGCATTATGTTTCATTTTGGCGGATTTGGTTTAGCTAAAAATAACCCTTCAAGGTTACCTTGACGATCAGCAGATGTTTAATCCATGTGATCAATGGAACTGTGATTGATGAACAAAATAATCAAAATTTCTGGTGTTCTGACCTTTGATGATTATCTTTCTGCACAAACACTGGCGGCAAAAAAAACACGACTTGTCTTCAGAGCTATATTAATCTCAATCGGGGTTACTTGTCTGTTTTTTCCTGCGGATGGGAATCTGAATATAATATTAAAAACTATCGCATTCGTCTTTCTTATTTATGGAATTTTTCTTAGTCCTTTGCAATTTCGTTATCGGGTTAGAAGAAACTGGGACAACTATCCTGCCATTCAGGATAGACTGTTACAAAATGAATATTCTGTTGAAGGATTGCGTACCAATGATGACGCTGGACAAGCTGTTTTTACCAAGTGGTCCAACATGACTGGGTGGTGTGAAGATGACACAACGCTTCTTATTTATTTCTCACCAGAGCTATACCACGTCCTGCCAAAACGTTTTCTGGATAATCAGGAACAACTGATTTTAACAAACGTTCTATCCGAGAAATTTGGCAAACCACTATAAGAGAAGACCCTGAAAACAGGACGAGAATCGTAAAGTTATTAAAAACTTGTTAACAAACCATCTTCTAATTTCAACACACGATCCATTCTTTTCGCCAGTTCAATATCATGCGTGACGATTAAAAGGGTTGAATTCATTGAGTGTTGCAGCTCGATCATTAATTCAAAAACTTGATCGGCTGTTTTTCGATCAAGGTTTCCTGTGGGTTCGTCAGCGAGCAAACATTTCGGATTGGTGATCAGTGCACGTGCTATCGCCGCTCTTTGGCGTTCGCCACCGGAAAGTTCGCCGGGTTTATGATCCAGTCGTTCTCCAAGACCTGTTTTTTCAAGAATTGATCTGGCAGCAGCTTTTGCATTTTTGACACTTTGTCCTGCAATTAAAAGTGGCATGGCGACGTTTTCTTCTGCGGTAAACTCAGGCAGCAGATGATGAAATTGATAGACAAAACCGAGGCTGCGATTGCGGAGTTTTCCTCGGGCAGACTCTTTTAGATCACTCATTTTTTCACCATCAACATAGACTTCACCGGATGTTGGGAGATCAAGGCCGCCTAGTAGATGTAAAAGGGTGCTTTTGCCTGATCCAGATGCGCCGACGATGGCAATACTTTCGCCTGCTTTCAGATCAAGATCGATACCTTTCAGAACATCAACGTGGAGTCTTCCTTCCTGAAATGACATGGTGAGATCATGGCAGGC
>JALSSM010000183.1 GCA_026984275.1 Gammaproteobacteria bacterium | reverse complement strand
TCAACCGTGCGGTAGAAGTTCGCGCATCGGATATCCATATTGAGCCTTTTCGGGACACATTAAAGGTGCGTTATCGCGTTGATGGGGTGCTTCAGGAAGTTGAGTCACCACCTGCCCGTTCGACGGCAGCGGTTATTTCGCGTGTCAAAATAATGGCGAAACTCAATATTGCCGAACGAAGGCGTCCACAAGATGGCAGGATCCAGTTACGTGTACATGGTCGTGAGATCGATCTTCGTGTTTCTACCGTGCCTTCTCTTTATGGTGAAAGTGTTGTTTTGCGTATTCTGGATAAGGAACATAGCTCTCTTGATCTGATCACTCTGGGTTTTGATGAGGATATCCACCAACAATTTCTTTCAACGATTTCATTGCCTCATGGGATCCTGCTGGTTACTGGTCCAACGGGTAGTGGTAAGACAACAACCTTATATGGCGCTTTACAGATCCTCAATAGTCCGGATAAAAAAATTATCACAGTCGAAGATCCGGTGGAATATCAACTCAACGGTGTCACGCAGATCCAGGTTCGAACACAAGTTGATCTCACTTTTGCAAATGCTTTGCGATCAGTGGTCAGACAAGATCCAGACATCATCATGATCGGTGAAATGCGTGATCTGGAAACGGCTTCCATAGCCGTGCAGGCAGCGTTGACAGGACATCAGGTATTTTCAACCTTACACACAAACGATGCCGGCAGCGCGATCACGCGCCTGTTAGATATGGGTGTGGAGGATTATCTGCTCACCTCTACCTTGAATGGCATTGTTGCACAACGACTTGTTCGAACGCTGTGTACACACTGCCGAAAAGAACATGCTGTATTGCCAGCCATACGTGAGCAACTACAACTCGACAAATATGGCTTTCAGGACGACCAACTGGTTTACGAAGCAGTGGGCTGTGATCAATGTTCCCATAGCGGATTTAACGGCAGAACCATCATTCTCGAATTTCTGCCAATGACAGATACCATTCGACAACTAATCCTGGCAAAAGCGGATGGATCAAAAATTCAGAAAGCCGCTATCACAGAAGGCATGCAACCGATGCGAGGGCATGGTTTGAAAAAGGCCTTGCGCGGTGAGACAACGCTGGAAGAAGTCCTGCGGGTAACTCAGGAAATCTGATGCCACTGTTCCGTTACCGTGCACTAACTGCCAATGGCGAATCCATACAAGGTGAAATGGAGGCGGCTAATAAGGAAGCGGTGATCAGCTGGTTGCATGAAAATGGACAGATTCCGATCGAGACTGAAAAAGCAGGAAGTTCTGACTCTCCTAACCGAAAAAGCTCTTTATTCGGCTCTCGAAAAGCCTTGTCGCAGCAAGATGTGAATCTGATCACCAGTAAACTGGCGATCATGTTACGTGCTGGTTTACCACTGGATAACGCACTGGAAATGCTGGTCGATCTGGTCGATGCCGGTTCCGGAAAACAAATTCTGGAAAGAATCAGAGCCGATGTTCAAAATGGCGCTCCCTTATCTGAAGCACTGCAACCCTACCCACAGGTGTTTAATAAACTTTATGTCAACACACTGAAAGCTGGCGAAGCCGCTGGAGCGATGGATACTGTTCTTGAAAGACTGGCAGACTATCTGGAACGCAGCCGTGAATTAAAAGAAACCATCAAATCGGCTTTAATTTATCCGGCTATTTTATTCGTTGTCGCTCTTTTTTCTTTAATGATCCTGCTCATCTATGTTGTTCCTCAATTCAGCGATCTGTTTGCAGGAATGGACCAGGCTATGCCCTTACCAACTGCTATTGTCATTGGGATCTCAGAATTTATCCAAAGCTGGTGGTGGGCGATTCTTTTCTTAATGATCGCAGGTTTTGCGGGTATGAAATGGTTATACCAGAATCCGAAAACACGACGATCAATCGACAAGCAGTTATTAAAAACACCGCTGATTTCTGATCTGATCAAAAAAATTGAAGTCGCTCGCTTCAGCCGAACCCTGGGTACACTCACCGCGAATGGCGTACCCATCCTCAATGGACTCACCATCGTCTCTGAAACAGTGAATAATACTGTGATGGCAGAAGCACTTGAATCAGTTTCGGATCAGTTACGAGAAGGGAAAGGCATGGCCAGACCACTGGCAGAAACCGAGCTTTTCCCACAGCTTGCTGTTCAATTGATCCATGTGGGGGAAGAAACAGGTGAGCTGGAAAAAATGCTCAACCAGCTGGCGGATATTTATGATAATGAAGTCAAAGAAACCGTTAAACGTCTGCTGACTTTATTAGAGCCAGCATTGATCATCGGTCTCGGCATCATTATTGCCGCCATTATCATATCCATCCTGCTTGCAATTCTTGGATTGAATGAATTTGCGGTTTAACAAACAGTGCCAGCAAACAGGGTTTTCTCTGCTGGAAGTATTGGTGGCATTTTCAATTCTGGCTCTCAGTCTGGGCGTCCTCTTCCAGATCTACTCTCGAGGTTCAGGCGTCACAGCATTGTCTCGTGATTATTCCAACGCATTGATCGTGGCTCAGAACCAAATGGCAGCGCTTGATCAGGAAGACCAGATTGAGCTTGGCGATAAAAGTGGTCATACCGAAAATGGTATTCATTGGCAACGCCATGTTTATGCCTATGAAAGCGAGTCAGATCCTTCGACTTCATTCAGACAAAACTACCAACTGGTGAATGTTGAAATTGAGGTTAACTGGGAAACACTGGGTCGTCCACATGCTTTTAAACTGAAGTCATTGCGACTGACAGGAATGAAATGATGCGGGCCTATTCACGCACATCGAACACTGATCGTGGCTTCACTCTGGTCGAGATCCAGATCGCGCTGGTTCTGCTCGTGTTGATCATGGGACTGCTTTTCGGTGCGCTACATGTTGCTTCAAGGAGTTGGAAAACTGGTCAGGAACAAAACGAACAGATCGAAGAAAAAAGGCTGGTGGCTGAATTTCTTCGACGTCAGATCAGTCAGATCACGCCCCTGTTCTGGACAGATTCCCGTGGTTCAGATCTGATCTTTCGTGGCAACAGCGACGCTATGCTCTTCGTCGGTAAGCTTCCAACAAATCACAATGCAGATGAACTTTCCCTGCTGGAACTGATCACACGTGAAGATCAGACAGGCAAGCGACTGGAACTCGGATATGGCAGATTATCACCTGATCAGACACCCTTTGATACCAGAAATGACCGACTGGAACAT
>JALSSM010000182.1 GCA_026984275.1 Gammaproteobacteria bacterium | reverse complement strand
ATTGCCGTATTACTAACGCCGTAAAATGTCTGCCTCCGGACAACAAACCTACTGGCGAGGAGATCAAGGTTTGTAATCAGTTTTTGGCCAACGAGATCCGTGATCTTTCAGTGGGTTCAGTCATTCTGGCTTTAGGCGGTATTGCGCATAATGCGGTTCTACGCGCAACGGGGAAGAAATTGAGTCAATTTAAGTTTGGCCATGCGAATGAACATGATCTTGGTGATTATCGATTGATTGATTCTTATCACTGTAGTCGTTATAACACTCAGACAAAGCGCCTGACTGAAGAGATGTTTCTGGCGGTATTTGATCGTATTAATGACTTAATGATGAATCATGACGGAATTTGATGGTAAAGCCTATTCTAAAAACCTGACCAGCAAACCAGGTGTTTACCGTATGTTGGATAACAAGGAAAAGGTGATCTATGTTGGTAAGGCCAAAAATCTGAAAAATCGAGTCAGCAGTTATTTTCAGGCCTCTAAACAACATTCACCCAAAATCAGATCCATGGTTGCACAGGTTGTCGCGATCGATGTGACGGTAACCCATACTGAAAAAGAAGCATTGATCCTTGAAAGCAACCTGATCAAGGAGTTACGGCCACGTTATAATGTTGTTTTGAGGGATGATAAGAGTTATCCCTACATCTACCTTTCCAGTGATCAGGTCTTTCCGAGATTACAGTTTCATCGCGGTGCGAGAACAGGAAAGGGGAAATATTTTGGTCCTTATCCCAGTGCAGGCTCTGTCAGGAAAACACTCAATCTACTACAGAAGCTTTTCCAGATCCGCCAGTGTGATGATAGTTATTTTAAGAATCGCTCCCGTCCTTGTCTGCAATATCAGATCAAACGTTGCACTGCACCTTGCGTCGGTTTTATTGAGAGTGAGGATTATCAACACGATGTGCTAAATGCCGAACTCTTTCTCCAGGGGCGGAATCAGGAGGTGATAAAGGTTCTCGCTGACCGTATGGAACAGGCCTCAGCCGATCTTGATTTCGAAACGGCCGCACGATATCGCGATCAGATCAATGCATTACAAGTCGTCCAGCAAAAACAATACATCAGCTCTGGCCGCAAAAATGTTGATATTATCGCATGTCAGATGAAGGAGGGCGTTGGTTGTGTGGCCTTATTCTATATCAGAGGTGGCCACAATCTTGGAAACAAGGTTTTTTTCCCTGCACATACAAAATCATCAACCGAAGAAGAAATTTTGACTGCCTTTATCTCTCAGTATTATCTGGCTGATCGTACTGATCGGGAAATTCCGTCAACTATTTTGTTAAGTCACAAGCTTGAGGATAGTGGGTTAATTGCTCAGGTGCTGGAAGGTCAGTGTGGACATAAGGTTGAAATAAAAAACGAACTGCGTGGCGATCGAGTACGTTGGGTGGATATGGCGAAGGAAAATGCAGCATTAGGTCTGGCGCAGAAGTTATCATTGACCAGTAGTCAGAGAAAACGTAACCAGGCACTCACTGAAGCGTTGGGAATGGAGGAGACAATCGAACGTATAGAATGTTTTGATATCAGCCATAGCAACGGTGAATCTACAGTTGCCTCCTGCGTGGTTTTTGGTCATGAAGGTGCTTTGAAAGCCGAATATCGTCGTTTTAATATTAAAGGTATTACAGGTGGGGATGATTACGCCGCCATGCATCAGGCACTGGAACGGCGTTATTCACGGATCCAGAAAGAAGATGGCAAAATGCCGGATCTTTTGTTGATCGATGGTGGCAAAGGACAGGTTGCCCAGGCTGTCGAAGTGCTGGACAATCTCCAGATCTCAGAGATAACAATTGTAGGCGTTGCCAAAGGACCATCCCGAAAAGCTGGAGAAGAAACCCTTGTACTTTCAGATGGGCACGCTACCATGTCACTGGCTGCTGATGCCCCGGCTTTACATCTGATCCAGCAGATCAGAGATGAAGCGCATCGCTTTGCGATCACAGGGCATCGTAAACAGCGAGATAAGAAAAGAAGATCTTCACCACTGGAAAATATTGAAGGTGTTGGAAATAAACGACGCCAGGGTTTGATCAGGCATTTTGGTGGCATTCAGGGCGTGGCTAAAGCGGGTGTTGATGATTTGGTTC
The DNA here is from genome assembly GCA_026984275.1 of Gammaproteobacteria bacterium. Classification (GTDB taxonomy): domain Bacteria; phylum Pseudomonadota; class Gammaproteobacteria; order CAJXQU01; family CAJXQU01; genus CAJXQU01. Next base: position 1,084 of record JALSSM010000182.1, on the reverse strand, counting down.
AGGTACCAGGAATCAGTAAACAACTGGCTGAAAAAATTTACCAGGTTTTTCACGAATGAACATACCCAATATACTGACATTATTACGCATCGCTTTAATCCCGGTTTTTGTCGTTGTCTTTTATTTGCCTTATCCCTGGGCATACGAAGCAGCGGCGATAATATTTGCGATCGCTGCAATAACCGATTTGCTGGATGGATATCTGGCAAGACGTCTTGATCAGGAATCATCTCTGGGGGCATTTCTGGATCCAGTCGCAGACAAACTCATGGTATCTACCGTACTGATTGTCTTACTGCAACAACATCCTACCATCTGGCTGGCCATACCAACGGCAATAATTATTGGTCGTGAAATCACGATCTCAGCACTCAGAGAATGGATGGCCGAAGTTGGGGCACGAAGTCAGGTTGCCGTCTCAATGCTCGGAAAAGTTAAAACAACCGCACAAATGATCGCGATTGTCTGTCTTGTCTATCGTGAACCCATAGCCACAATACCCGTCTACACAATTGGTTATGTACTCTTATATATAGCCGCTGTATTAACGGTCTGGTCCATGTGTCTCTATTTAATCGCAGCATGGCCAAGATTATCTGAAGAAGACCAGGGAAGCCGTGAATAATTCATTGATTTTTTCACCTTGACAGAAAATCGTATTTGATAAGGTTACTTCTTTTTAAACCAGGGGGTGCTTTTCTGGCCTGGCAGAAAGACCTCCAGCTCAGTTGAGCTGTCTGAGAGTTGAAGAATGCGTCCCTCTCCCAGGCGTCTTTTCCTGTCCCAATAGACATCCATGACCCGGTAAACCCCTTCCACAGGTTCTGGCGTAAATTGATTTTGCTCGATAAGTCCTTGTATTTGATGTAACAACATAGTTATCTCCATATTTGTCGTTAAAAAAGTCCGTTTTTACCCATTTGTTCCAAAACGGGCTTCCAACAGTTTTTCAATGGCAGAGCCATCCTTACGTGTCAGATCAGGCACGTATCGGGAATAGACGGTAAAGAGCATCTTAGTTGTCGTGTGCCCCATTTGCCTTGCGATCCACTCCGGGTTTTCACCGGCTGCCAGCCACAAAGTT
>JALSSM010000181.1 GCA_026984275.1 Gammaproteobacteria bacterium | reverse complement strand
CTGATCATTTGATTGTCGATCAGTCCCTTTTCGTACATCTTCCCATAATGGATCAGCCGTCTCGGCACGTAACAAACCTTTCACCACATCACTGATGGTATTTGATTTTGGAGTGAATGTATCATAAGCGACAATTCGTCCACCTCCCTCCTCAAAAGCAGCCATAAAGGCATTGGCAATACGTTCACCCAGGCTATCTTCTGAAGCCAGAACCACTGCACGATATCGTCCATCGGATAAAGCTTTATTAGCAACTTCTGCCGCTTCATTTTCGGGGCTTAAACCAAACTGAAATAAGCCCTCAACACCTGCTTCCCCATTTGGTAATGTATTCAGAGCAAGAATGGGAACACCAATATCGCCTGATGACAAAAGACTGGATAAAACTGATTTTTGCAATGGGCCAATGATCATTTCAGCACCATCAATGACGGCTGCATTGGCAATCTCAGCCAATGAATGTGAGACGTCTGCAGAATCATAAACTTTATAATTCACATTACCTGTAAAGGATTCATTAGCGGCACTCCTGAATCCACTTAAAACTGATTGGCCTGCATTGGCATAGTGTCCGGATAATGGTAATAACAGGGCAACATTCCTGGGTGTATTTTCCAGTGCTGTTCCACTGTATAAACTACCCGATGTTCCTGTTGCAGAAGGATCACTTTCAATAAAAAAGAGGATGTCTTCAGTTGCCGGATGTCCAGGATACGTTTCCTTCCAGACATCCAGTTCATTCCTGCTTCCGGCAGGCCGTTGGTAGTTCCCTTTTTTAACGATGGCCGCCAATGACCACCAACCGGCATCATCCTGAGTCATCCCTGATGGTGGAGAAAAAACATCATCGCGTGGCATTTTCTGTAACTGATTCCAGATCCACTGATGATTCAGGGTTCTTTCTTCTGGAATGGTGATATACGGATCGATATCAATACGTTCCAGAACGGCATCTGTGTAACGCTTTAAACCCAACCAGGCATCTGCCCGAACCATACCAAGACGAACCTGAGTATCCAGACTCATACCCGCCGCTTCTCTTGGCAACAGACTGAAAGCATCCCGTGAACGTGCCTCATTAACCGCTATTTGCGCCTGAACAATTTTATACATCAAGCGTTGTTCATTATTTAATGCATCTGTTTTTATTCTCTTTAATTCCTTACGAGCAAGTTTGTTTTTCCCGGCTCTGGCATAAGCATCCGCTGCACGTACTCGAAAGTCCTGGCTTTCATTCTCTGATTCTGCTTTATCTGCCAGCTCATGAAAAAGTGAAGCTGCACCAGAATAATCACCGAGGGAATATTTTTCATCCGCCTGGATAGAGGGAACACTTCTTCCACCCGGTTCTCCGGTGGTTCTGTCTTCAATATCAACGGCTCCGGGGTGACGAGCAGGCTGTGAAGAACAACCCGCCAAGGTTGCCAGGATTGTAATAATGGCGATCGTAAACAAACGCCTCACAACTAACTTTCTATTCATATTTCTGTTCTTAATTTATCCAAATTCTGGTAAAGCATACACCAAAGCGAGAGGAATTGAGATCACAGCAAAGGCATTTGATATGAGTACAATAGCAGCGACTCTTTCTGGTTCCTGATCATAATGCTCTGCGAACATGAAGTTCATTACCGCAGGTGGCAATGCTCCAAACATAAATAAAACGCCTTGTTGTGTTCTTGTCATTTCAAAAAAATGTATCGCCATCAACGCAATCAGTATCCCGATCACGGGTGCAAGTATTGCCGACAATAAACCCAGTCGCCATTGAGACAGATCGACATCGGACAGCCTGATGCCCAGCGAAAATAACATTAATGGAATACAGATCTGTCCCAGCATTTCGATTGGCTTCATTATAACTTCTTTGATCTCGAATCCGGAAACACTGACCACGATTGCAAGGATAACGGCAGTCATCATGGGTGACATCAATACCCGTAAGAAGTGAGCCCGGTGATCCAGTAAATAACTACCCAGCGAAATATGTAAAAAGTTACCGACCAGAAAAACAACCACTGCCGCGGGAAAAGCCTGTTCACCAAATGTCATGACCATCAATGGTAAACCGATATTTCCAGCATTACTAAACATCATAGGTGGGCACAACGTTTTGGGATCAATTTTCAGCCACCGCGCAACGGGCCAGGCAATTAAACCCGATCCAAGAATCACCAGTACACTCGCCAGGGCAAGATTCACATAAAACCCGGCATGATCAACCTGTCTTGTCAGCACAGAAAATAATAACGCTGGAATAAACACATCCATATTTAAGCGATTCGGTAAGCTCATATCCGGTGAAAATCGCTTGCCATAGATCAGACCGATTAAAACGATAATAAATATCGGGAAGATTATTTCAAAAATACGCATCGTCATGGCGTGGGTATTGTGGCGATATTACTTGCTCGAAACAAGCATTTAACGACAGATTTCGTTATCATATCCGCATGAATACAGCCTTCATAAAAATGCATGGCCTGGGAAATGATTTTGTCCTGTTCGATGCCATGACTCACCCGATCAATCTGACGGAGCAACAAATCCGTCTCATAGCCGATCGACATTTTGGAGTTGGTTGTGATCAAGTGCTCTTACTGGAACCACCAAAAGGACAGGAAACAGATGTTAATTATCGGATCTTTAATGCTGATGGTGGTGAGGTCGAACAATGTGGTAATGGTGCAAGATGTGCAGCCGTCTATTTACGAGACAGTGGTCTGGTCAACAAAGATGTGATCATTGCTGAAACAGCTAATGGGATTATCAAACTTTTTTGTCAGCCCGATGGACAGGTCACGGTTGATATGGGAGTGCCCCGTTTTGAGCCTGCAGAAATCCCGATACTTGCCAAACAACGTGCGATCCGTTATCAAGTGCCTGTTGATAATAATGATCTGGAATTGACAGCTCTCTCTATGGGGAACCCACATGCAGTGATCCAGGTTCAGGATATTGATACTGCACCCATCAAAACATTGGGACCGGTTCTGGAATCTCATGCATTTTTTCCAGAACGAGTTAATGTGGGATTTATGCAGATCGTTGATCGTGATCACATTCGTCTACGTGTTTTTGAACGAGGTGTTGGTGAGACTCTGGCTTGCGGAACAGGTGCATGTGCCGCTGTTGTTGCCGGAGTTGCTCAAAAATTGCTCAATGAAACCGTCACCGTTGACCTGCCCGGTGG
>JALSSM010000180.1 GCA_026984275.1 Gammaproteobacteria bacterium | reverse complement strand
CGGTATACTTAATAAGCTTTATAAATAAAAATAATATCCGGGGTATCAAATGCGTTCGATCCTGATCATGAATCCGAAAGGCGGCTGTGGGAAAACCACACTGGCAACAAATCTTGCTGGTTATTATGCCGTTACTGGACAATCTGTTTTGCTGGCAGATTTCGATCCACAGTCATCCAGTCTCGACTGGCTTGCGGTCAGACCTGAAACCTGTCCTGAAATCCAGGGTGTTGCTGCCTATGATGAAAAATTTCGTGCAAGCAAAAAAATTGATGTGCTGATCATGGATGCTCCTGCGGGAATCCACGGCAAACAGTTAACTGATCTATTGCGCAGGACGGAAACCATTATTATGCCTGTTCTGCCTTCACCGCTTGATGTTCGGGCAGCGACCCATTTTGTTGAAGAACTGAGAAGAATCAATAAGATCGTGAAATCTGAAGTTAAACTTGCTACCGTAGCGAACAGGGTTCGCGATCATACTCTGGCAGGAAATGATCTGACGGAATATCTTTCAAAACTGAAGCTACCCAACGGCAAAAAGTTTCCATTCATGGCCACACTCAGAGCTAGCCAAAACTATATCCGTGCAGCCGAAAAGGGGCTATCGATTTTTGAATTTGCTCCCTCCGCCACTGAAACGGATCGCAATCAATGGAAACCTTTGGTACGTTGGCTTAACAGTGTTAGAAGCAGACCTTAATTAATCCGTGATTCCTGAACCTTTACCCATCGATCAACAATACCTGATTAAGCAAAAATGGCCGACAAAAACGTATCCCGAAAAATTGTAATTAGTCCTGAGAACCACCCGTTTCATAGTCATGAGGACGAAGCTATTCTTGATGCCGCATTACGCGAGGGTGTTCAACTGCCCTACGGCTGTCGAGGAGGAACCTGTGGTGCCTGTAAAGCGCAACTACTGGAAGGCGAAATTATTTATGGGGAGACTGAACCTGAAGCACTGACCGATAAAGAAATAAACACTGGCTGGATTTTATGTTGTCAGGCGAGAGCAGAAACTGACCTGGTTATTAAGATCAGAGAAGTTTCCGAAACGAAAGAGATCCCGATCAAGACACTTCCATCCCGAGTTATGCATATGGAGCAATTATCACATGATGTGATGGGGCTGTGGTTAAAACTGCCTTCGACTGAGAGATTACAGTTTCTTGCCGGACAGTATATTGATATTTTAATGAAAGACGGAAAAGAGCGATCATTCTCACTGGCCAACGCGCCACATGATGATGAATACCTGCAATTACAGGTTCGTTATTACGATGGTGGTTATTTCTCAGAGATTGTTTTCAATGAAATGAAAGAAAAAACATTACTTAGAATCAAAGGACCATTTGGTAATTTTTTTCTCAGAGAAGACAGTGATCGGCCCGCTGTTTTTGTTGCTGGCGGCACCGGCTTTGCGCCAGTAAAAGGGATTATTGAACACATGATCGCAAAAGGAGATAAACGTCCGGTCTCTCTTTACTGGGGAGTACGTGCAAAACGTGATCTGTATATGGATGATCTGGCCAGATCATGGGCAGAAGAACACGGCAATATCGAGTATATTCCCGTTCTGTCTGAACCGATGAAAGAAGATAACTGGCAAGGTAAAACGGGGTTTGTTCATGATGCTATTCTTGAAGACATCCGTGACTTTTCAGAGATTGATGTCTACGCCAGCGGCCCACCCATTATGGTAGAGTCCGTACACAAGTCATTCACTCAATATGGTCTGCCTGAAGAAAGACTTTATTCCGATGCCTTTGAATTTGCTGCAACGAGTAAAAAATAAACCAAGATCCCTCACATCTGATCCACATAAAAGCCCTTGATCCTTATCAAAAAAGCAGGTAATGTTGCGCTGCAACAAAAGATGAGTGAAGTATGATGACCCGCATCCATGACAATACCATGTCAAATATCTCTAGCGTTAAGCCTGTAAACTCAGGAGATTTCTCAACGTCTGAAATGACTGAGCTACTGGCTCACCACTATGGTGATGGAATTGTTTACCTGCCTGCTGGTGAGGAAAGCTCACTTTATTCTATCGCCGTGGAAAATGGCTTTATCAACGAAGAAGGTTACCTGACCCGAAAAGGCCGAATCTTTCTTGCACAAAACGCTGAAGCCTCAAACCTTTCCTAACGCCTGCTTAATCTTATCGGCCACTCGAAAAGAGTTGGCATAAATCGTCCAGGTATAGGGAACGCTACCGCCTGTTGGCATGAAGCTGCCGTCAGTCACATAGAGGTTTTCCACATCATGCATACGGCAATCGGCATTTAAGACTGACGTTTCCGGATCATCCCCAAAACGACAACCGCCGGCAACCAGGTTGGGTGGTGGATAAGTACTGACATTTGATCGAATATTTTTCCCACCCAGACTTTTCAATACCTCTTTTGCCCGGTCATCCAGTTGATGGGATGGCCGCATATTAGCCGCATGATAGCCTATTCTGATCCGGGCAACGGGTGATCCCCATTTATCCTTAATTTTCGGATCAAGTGTCACATAGCAATTATCGTTTGGTAGCCAGTCGCAGAAAGTTTCAAATTTTAAATACCTTGAGTCAGTAAAATGAGATTTGATTCGTTTTTTGAGTTCTGTTCCCCAGATCAGACCATCTTCACCCCACTTTTGTCGATTAGCCTGTGAGACGGGATTGGGGTGGGTAAAAAGAAACTCTATGGTTCCGCCTTTTATTTCCTGCTTGCTCTTTTCATCCTTGTAGGTATACCAGTCTTGTAATGCACGGTTAACAAAAGGCCCTCGTACCTTGAGTGCTTCAGCATCAGCCTCACTGAGATCAGCATAGTCCAGATCACATTGTCCGGAACCTCCTGATGAGAAGATCAGGTTTTTGCCAAGTTGACCACTTGAATTTCCCAGACCCCGGGGATGTTTTGAACCTGTTGAAGTCAGTAATAAGCGGGATGTTTCGATAGCATGACAGGCAACCACATAAATTTTTGCATCGACTTTTTGCACCTGATCATCGGCATCATAATAATGGACTGTATTTACTTTTCCTCGATGGTCACTTTCCAGTTTATACACTTTGGAATGAGGGCGGATCTCACACTTACCGGTTGCGATCGCCTTGTTCAACAGTGCTGCCCTCGAGCTCCCTTTGGCTCCTGTTGAACAACCGTAACTACCACAGTAATCCGAATACTCACAGCCCCTTCGATCACCTTCCGGCCTGGAC
>JALSSM010000179.1 GCA_026984275.1 Gammaproteobacteria bacterium | reverse complement strand
TGTCAGAATTATTCAACCAGAGTAATCTTATTTTGTATAAAACATGAAACTTGGAGGCGTCATGAACGAAGATACTCTCAATATGGAGATCAGGAAATTCCTGAAAAAAGTCGGGGTTACTGCTCAGCGTGAAATTGAACATTCTATTTATAAAGCCATTGAAACAGGTAGTTTGAGTGGAAATGAATCGCTTGATGTTTCGATGACACTGGAACTCACAAGTCTGGCTCTCAACCATAAAATAGAAGGTACGATTAAACTCGAATAGGATCAGGACTTATTTTTTGTCTGTTCTATCTCATCATGCAGGATCTTTTCGTGTTTTTTTGAGGATGTGTGAAAAGTAGACGACGGTCCTATGTCTTCGTAAATTGGATCACCATGATCGTCCTCAGCGATGACACGTTTACCCTTGATATAGGGTAAAGCTGATTCCATCTCATCCAGACCGGAGGAAATGAGATCGGTAATGATCTCTTCGCGACTGACATTCGGGTAAAGTTCATTCAAGGCCTCAAGCCGGGCTGCATCATGGATCGGAAGCCGGACTGCATACTCACGTTTCGTTAAGCAGTTTCTAGAACGGCTTTCCCACTTATGTATTAATTCTCTGAATTTCTCCATACCGCAACCTCCTGCATTTCCGGGAAAAATTCTATCTTTTGATCGTTCTTTATTACATGGCAAAAAAATAGATCGTTCTGATCTATTTCACAAGCTTACATTGGCCTACACCAATGGTGACATATCCTTATGTCACGTTATTCAACGGTCAGTCTCTATTGCCGGGTTAATCACTCACCCGTTCAACCTGCACCAGATTATCCGAAAAGGTCGGTGCATGCCCCATATCAACAAACTCGGCTGAACTGATGCAATTAACCGTTCCATTATTAAGTTGCCTCCAGTAGCCCAGCGTTGCAACAATAATCCCCGCATTCACATCATCAGTAATCTTTACATCACCTTCAAATGCACCACGGTCATTGAAAACCTGCACCTTATCACCTTCTTTGATACCGCGTGACGCTGCATCAACCGCATTGATCATGACAAATTGTTCACCCTGCCCTTTGATCTTGTGATCCATATTCGCATAACAGGAATTCAGGAAACCATGACTTTTGGGTGAGACAATATTGAGCGGATATTTCTTCGCCAGTTCGGGGTTAGTCTCAGGTGTTTCTCTGGAAGGCACGTAATCCGGGAGAGTGTCTAACAGTTCACCCGGTTGAAAACCTTCATACATCTGACGGAATGGTGCAGCAACAAAGTTGGCGGCACCTTCGGGAAGTTGAAACTCACATTTGCCCGATGGTGTCGGAAAGTTTCCTTCTTTATGGGGAGCACGATCATCTTTGGTACCGACCGTTAATCGTGCGAACCCATGTTCTTTCAGATAGTCCAGATCGATACCGTCACAGGCAGGTGAATCCCAGTCAACATAATTTTCAAGACATTCCGTATCCGACCATTTGAAGTTCTCTTCTTCATAACCCATACGTGTTGCCAAACGTCGGAAAATCTCATTATTCGGAATCGCTTCTCCGGGAGATTCCACACACTTTTCATTGTAGGTGAGATAAAGATGTCCCCATGACAGGATCATGTCTTCCTGTTCTGCACCCATCGACGCAGGCAAAACAATATCAGCATATGCAGCGGTATCAGAGATAAAGTGTTCCGCCGACACCATGAACAGATCTTCACGTTTCAGGCCTTCTATGATCTTGTCGGTTTCGGGTGCTTGCGTCACCGGATTAGTATTCCAGCACATCAGGGATTTGATGGGGGTCGCCAGTTTCGTTTCTCCGGTTAAGACACGACCAAGCTGTAGATTATTCACTACCTGAGTTCCTTCAGGAATAAGATCGGGTCGGCAGATCACATCAAATTTGTATGGATGTTCCCACACGGGAAATTGCAATGCGCCACCACCTACATGACGCCAGGCACCTGTCAACGCTGGCAGACAGGTAACGGCACGTATTGTTTGTCCACCACCATAACTTCGCTCCAGTGCAACACCGAGGCGGATAGCCGCTGGCTGCGTCGTTGCAAACTCTCGTGCCAGTGTACGAATATCTTCGGCGGAGACCCCTGTAATCGCCTCGGCCCATTCTGACGTCCGATCTTTAGCCCGTTCGGCCAGTTCTTCATAACCAACAGTGTAGTTATCCACATAATCCTGATCCACCAACCCTTCTTCAATGATGGTATGAATCATAGCCATGGCCAGTGCGCCATCTGTGCCCGGTTTTGGAGCGATATGCCAATCCGCTTCTTTAGCCGTTTTGGAGGCATAGGAATCGATCACAACAACCTTCGTACCTTCTTTTTGAGCCTGATGTACGATATGCCAATGATGCAGATTGGTGCTGACAGAATTACATGCCCAGATAATGATGTATTTAGAATGAATAAAACTTTCCGGATCAACACCAGCTGTCGGTCCTACAGTGAGTAACCACGCCGTACAGGAACCTTCACCACAAAACGTTCGTTCACTCACAGTAGCACCCATACGATTAAAAAAGGCATCACCACCATTTAGGCCATGAACCAGACCCTGGTTTCCAAGGTAGCTATTGGGGAGTATCGCTTGCGGGCCGTCTTCTTCGATGATCGCTTTCCATTTATCTGTGATCGTATCCAGCGCTTCATCCCAGCTAATTCTTTCAAACTCTTTACTGCCTTTTGGCCCCGTTCGACGCATGGGATATAACAGACGATCAGGATGATAATGACGTTTTTCATAATCTTTTAATTTGACACACAGACCACCGCGCGTCATAGGATGATCAGGGTTGCCTTTGACACCAGTTAATTTTCCATCTTCAACTTCAAAGACCATTGAGCAAGTGTCGGGACAGTCGTGTGGGCAACCGCCGTGGTGAGTTGTTACAGAATTTTGTTGCGCAGACATTGTGCACTCCTTTGAAACAGGACTTCATGAAAACATGGTAATCACAACTATAGACCTGATTTCATGAAAACTCTAATCTGCACATCTGTTTGATGCTATGAAAAGACGGTCAATCGTTCTTTTCACGATCGATCAATGATCAGTATAAATCATCGAAAACCGTAGCCCCGGATCAGATCCGGATCTGCGGTGGTTTCCATCTTCAAGATTTTGCTTAAAGCAATTAAACCTTAAACTCAGCGACTTTTGCTTTCTGATGATTGGCCATCCCTGACAACGCCTCACTGGCTGATGAGG
>JALSSM010000178.1 GCA_026984275.1 Gammaproteobacteria bacterium | reverse complement strand
GTCAACAGGGGCAGTTGGTATAAATTCGGCTCGCTTACAGGCCTACTGATAGCGTAGTTCTTCTTAACGAAATAAATAACGATAATTACTTGGTGCAACAAACAAGGGGATAAAAAATGAATAAATCTGAATTAGTCGACGCAGTTGCAGAATCTGCTGATCTATCGAAGGCATCTGCTGCTCGTGCAGTTGACGCAGTTGTTGATGCAATAACCGGTACACTGAAAAAAGGTGATACAGTCGCATTACTGGGTTTCGGAACCTTCCTGGTTCGGGATCGTGCAGCACGTTCTGGTCGTAATCCACGAACAGGTGAAACTATACAAATTAAGGCTTCAAAAGTACCTGCATTTAAAGCTGGTAAAGCTTTAAAAGATGCCTTAAACTAGCGCGCCTTCGGGTGCTTAGCTCAGCTGGGAGAGCATCGCCCTTACAAGGCGAGGGTCGGGGGTTCGATCCCCTCAGCACCCACCAAACATAATAATGGAGCGGTAGTTCAGTTGGTTAGAATACCGGCCTGTCACGCCGGGGGTCGCGGGTTCGAGTCCCGTCCGCTCCGCCATTAATGTTCAGGGTGAGCCTTAACAGGTTCACCCTTTTTAATTTCACACTGAAAGGTTGCTATACATGCTACAAAGCATTCGAGAACATTCTCAAGGCTGGTTGGCCTGGTTAATCGTTGGTCTAATTTCAATTCCTTTTGCCTTATGGGGTATCAATTCGTATCTGAACGGAGCTTCTAAAGTAACCGTTGCCAGTGTCAATGGCGTAGACATTGATCTTGTTCAGTATCAGAATGCGATGGATAACTACAGAGATCGTCTGCAACAAGTATTCGGCGATAGTTTTGATATCAATAGTATGGATCAAAACAAACTCAAACAGGATGTAGTCAATGGATTAATTGAGCAGCAGGTTTTGAGTCAATTCGCAAAAGAAAATGGCATGCGCATCAGTGATAAACAGCTTTCATCGATGATTCTTTCTGTTGACGCATTTAAAGATGAAAATGGAAAATTTTCAAACGCCATTTATGAACGACGAGTTCTTCAGTCAAGAGCAAGTCCAGCTGTATTTGAACAACAATTACGCGGAGATATGATTCAGGATCAACTAAGACGCTCGATTTCTGAGAGCGCCTTTGTAACGGGAAAAGAAAAAAAACAGCTGACTCAGTTACAGCTACAAAAAAGAAATATTGTATTTACGTTGATCCCGGCAGATCAATTTAAGGATGAGATTCAGATCAGTGATGATGAAATTTCTGCTTATTACGAAGAACATAAAGAAAATTATAAAACAGAAGAGTCCGTTAAAATAAAATATATCGATCTCTCAGTTGAAGAACTGGCCAAACAAATAGAAGTTGACGACAAAGCTTTACAAGAGTTTTATCAGTCTAATCTGGATAAATATACGATCGATGAACGACGAATTGCTCAGCATATTCTGATTGCTCTTAAGCCTGATGCAAGTGCGGAAGAGGTCAGAAAGGCCAAGGAATCGGCGCAAAAGCTCTATAAACTGGTTAAAACTGGAATTGATTTTGATCTGATCCCACAAGAACATGCCGATTTGCTGGGTGCTCAGGATGAGGTGGCCACAACAGGTGCAATTTCAAAGGGTATTATGGACCCGGAGTTTGATGAAGTCATGTTCAGCATGAAGGAAGGAGAGATCGGTGCGCCCGTCAGGAGTAAACGGGGGTTTCATATCATTAAGCTTGTTGAAATTCAGGAAGGAAAAACATCATCATTTGATGAAGTAAAAGAAAACGTTGAAGCTGAATATAGACGCGAACAGGCAGAAACCAGATATTTCGAAGTAGCTGATGAATTGCAAAACCTGGTTTTCGAGAATCCTGATTCGCTGGAGGTGGCAGCTGATACCCTGGGTCTTGAGATCAAACAGACAGATTCATTTACCAGGAAGGAAGGAGAAGACCTTACAAGAAACCCAAATATTCTAAAGGCGGCATTCAGTGAGGAAGTACTAAATGGAGCTAATAGCGAACCTCTGGAGCTGTCTGATACAAGACTTATTGTCCTGCGTTCATTTGATCACAAGCCAGCAACCATAAAATCGCTGGAGGTGGTACGTGATGAAGTCAAAAAAGCACTTCTGGCTAAAAAAGCGAAAGCAAAAGCCGAAGAACGTGGCAAAGCCATATTGGCCAGATTAGAAGAAGGTGTCAATCGTGATCGGATTGCGAAAGAGGAATCTATCGAATGGACGGTAAAAGAGTCTGTTGGCCGAGATGACCCCGATGTGAAACGTTCAATACTGCGCACTGTTTTCAAAATGGGCAGACCTGCGGAAGGTAAAACAATCTATAAAGGTTTTTCTGATGGAATCAGTGATTATGCCGTTGCTGGTGTAACAGCTGTTATTGATGCTGACCTTGAGTGGTCAGGCACAGATGATTCTATCAAAAAATCTATCGAGCAATTACAGGCACAACGCAGTGATGAAGAATGGCGTGATTTTGTGACCAATCTGAAACAACATGCTGATATAGAGATTAATTCTGAGGCTCTTTGAATCAGGAGTTGAATTCAGAAATCAGACCGAAAGATTTTCTTGAAACAAAAGAAGGTCTGATCTTTGCTGTCGTAGCATCAGGAGAAGAGAAAGGTCGGTCTTTGGCTTTTCTTCGCTATATAAATGGATCGTCTTCGGCGTCAACCCGGCAGAAGGTTGATACTGCTCAGGCTAATGCCTACCTTCACAAACATTATCCTGATTATCTTTACCATTCAGAAAATTTTGATGCTGATCTGCATGGTGTCCCGTTCGATAGAATCATCAGACATTACAAACCCACTGAAAAGTTAAATGAATTGATGGTTTCTCATACCAGCCACAATGAGTTACAAAAAAAGCTGATCCAGCTCATGCAGTTATTAAGTGATCATGATCTTCCACTGAATGACTTTGGCGTGACAGGTTCTTTTCTTATCGGTGCCGAGAACAAGAAGTCTGATATCGATTTGGTTATTTATGATCGCAAGACTTTTCATAAAGCCAGAGAAGTTGTAAAAAACATGATCAGTCATAAAAAGCTCACGGCATTAGATGAACTTTTCTGGAAGGATTCCTATGATCGTCGGTCCTGCAGCCTGAGTCTCGAAGAATATATCTGGCATGAGAAACGAAAATATAACAAAGCTGTTTTCAAAGATATTAAATTTGATCTGAGTCTGGTTGTGGACACTGATCTAACTGGCGAC
>JALSSM010000177.1 GCA_026984275.1 Gammaproteobacteria bacterium | reverse complement strand
ATGTTCTGGGAAAAGCCAAAGTCAATATCTCCAGGATGCATGTGGGGAATTCAACACAGGATAGAACGGCCATTGCCGTGATCGGTGTTTCATCACCACTTTCAGACGACCAGATATCTTTAGTCGAAGAGATCCCGATGATCCAGCGTGTCTGGCAGGTGACTTTATGAGCCACAACCGACGTTTCGATGTGATTTTTTTTGATTGTGACAGTACCTTATCCATTGTCGAAGGCATTGATGAACTGGCGATCCGAGCGGGTGTTGCAGAACAACTGATCCCTTTAACCAACGCGGCAATGGAAGGACAGATGCCATTAGAAGCTGTCTATCAAAAAAGGCTGGAGTTGATCAGACCTGATCAGGAAGCCTTAACGTGGTTAAGTCATCGTTATGTTGATCAAATGGTTGACGGTGCAACAGAAGTTGTCGATGAGTTAATGAAGCAGGGTCTGGAAGTTCATATTGTCAGCGGAGGTCTTCGACAAGCCGTCCTTAATGTCGGAAAGTTTCTGGGAGTTCCTGATGATCAGGTTCACGCAGTTGATATTTTCTTTGATGAAGAAGGCAGCTACGCAGGTTTTGATCAGCAATCACCGCTGGCCAGAGCTGGAGGAAAGGCCGAGATCTGTAGAAAAGTACTTTCTGGAAAGGTGAGAGCAGCCCTGATTGGTGATGGTATTACCGATCTGGAAGCCGCAGAAGCCGGTGTGTATGTGATTGGTTTTGGTGGTGTCGCCAGACGTGAGGCTGTTGAACAGGGCGCATCGGCCTATGTCGATGGCCCTGCCTTAACAGCCGTGCTTGATCTGTTATAAGGATACTTCTATCAATCAGGTCAACTGAAGAAGCTTTTTATTTTAGCCAGAAGGCCACCCGTTTTTTGTGCCGGTTGATGAGTCTGGTTAGCCGGTCTTCTTCTTTGTCCCTGATTGTTATGTTGCCCGGAAGAAGGTCTTCGACCACGTGACTGATCTTCTGATTTAGGGCGTGAAAAATCAACCCGGAGGTTTCTGCCATCGAGTTCACTGCCATTGAGTTCTTCTACGGCCAGTTTGGCTTCGTCTTCATTGGGCATGGATACAAAGCCGTAGCCTCGTGAGCGTCCTGATCGTCGATCAACGATAATATCGACGGATTCTACTTCGCCAAATGCTTCAAATACTTCCTGAAGTTCTTCTTTTTCTGTTCTGTAAGGTAAATTTCCAACGTAAATGTTCATTTGTGATCCTTATATATTTCTCTATTTTTGATTGTTATGTTGTGAAGTAAGTCTAAATTTCTGAGCCACTTACTTTTCCGGTCTACTGTAATTTATAGTCATTTTGAACCGCATGGGATTTTAGCAGACTTAAGTAAGAAACGGATCATGATTTGTTCTGATGTCTAAATCAGAGCTGTTTTATAATAATGAAACATTTTTTTCAGCACTTGGACGCCAGTTTCGTATAAAATCTACAGATTCATTACTAAACTTCATGGATCATTAACTATGTCTCAATCTTCTTCTAATCGAATTCCTGCCACTCTGATCAGTGGAGATGGTATAGGTCCGGAAATTGTAAAAGCAACTGTCAGGTTACTGGATGCCGTGGATGCACCTTTCGAGTGGGATGAGCAAATTGCAGGAATGGCGGCCATGGATGAAGGTGGTGATCCCATTCCTGATGCGGTTCTGGAATCCATCAGGAAAACCAAACTGGCTTTAAAAGGACCTTTAACAACACCGATCGGGGGGGGCTTTCGCTCGGTCAATGTCAGGTTAAGAGAGGCTTTTAAATTGTTTGCCAATGTCCGTCCAGCACTCACTTTTCTACCAGATGGTCGTTATTCAGATATTGATCTGGTTCTGATCAGAGAAAATCTGGAAGGCATGTATGTGGGTGCTGAACATTTTGTTCCCGTCGATGGTGATCCGCATGCTGTTGCTGAATCTTCAAGTTTTATTACCCGTGGTGGTTGTCGCCGGATTGCCGAGTTTGCGTTTGATTATGCCGTGCGGAATGGGCGTAAGAAAGTCACCATCGTTCATAAAGCGAATATTTTGAAAGCTCTGACAGGCCTGTTCCTTGAAACCTGTCAGGAAGTTGGGGAAAAATATGAAGGACAACTTGAAATTGAAGATAAGATTGTCGATAACACAGCCATGCAGCTCGTGCTTAACCCCGGTCAATTTGATGTGATTCTGACAACCAACATGTTTGGAGACATCCTTTCGGATGAGATCGCTGGTCTGGTTGGGGGGCTTGGAATGGCACCCGGTGGAAATATTGGACTTGACGCGGCTGTTTTTGAAGCCGTACATGGATCTGCGCCCGATATTGCCGGCAAAGGCATTGCAAACCCGACAGCATTAATGCTGGGGGCAGCGATGATGCTGGATCATGTTAATGAACAAGCTAAGGCAACCAGAATACGAAAGACTTTAGTGAAAGTAATCAATGAAGGAAAAACATTAACAGGTGATCTCGGAGGACAGGCAAACACTCAGGAGTTCACCGATGTTGTCATTGCAGAGCTGGAATAATCATCTTTTCAAATCAGGAAATTAAACCATTCGTAGTCAATCGCCATCCACTTTACAGAGGAAACTGGACACCCTTTTATTGGAAGCCCGTCGTAACGACGAGCGCTGGCGGCGCTTTCAGACTCTGGAATTGAATCTCATGCGCAGCAGATCTTTACCCGAGATGTTACGCACCATACTTTATGACTCTCGCGCTGGCTTTGGCTGGGATATGATTACGCTGACCTTGATTGATCCTGAATATGAGATCCATCGTTTGCTGGATTCAACGAGTACGCCACGAGCCGATTTCCCGGAATTATTACTTTGTGAGGATCTCAATCATATCGATAGCTTGTTTGAGCATGGCAGAAGACCCACACTGGGATCCTATCGAGCACGCATTCATACGGCAATTTTTCCAAAATCAGAGCAACGTATTGGTAGTGTTGCGATTTTGCCTCTGATCCGTAATCGAAAACTGGTTGGATCGCTAAATCTTGCCAGCTATAACCGGGATAAATTTCGGGAAGACAGTGCCACCGATTTTATGGAACATCTGGCGGCCGTGGTTTCAGTGTGTCTTGAAACAGCAGAAAATCGTGAAAGATTACGTTTTATTGGACTGACAGATGGACTGACAGGCGTTAATAACAGGCGATTTTTTGACCAACGTTTACATGAAGAGCTTGAACGAGCACGTCGAGATAGTGTCTCATTAGGTTGTTTATTCATTGATCTTGATCGTTTTAAGAAGATTAACGACACTTATGGTCACCAGGCAGGTGATGATGTATTGCGTCATGTGGCACAACTGATTCGTGAACAATTACGAACAATTGATGTTGTAGCACGCTATGGTGGTGAGGAATTTGCTGTCTTACTCGCGCAGGCAGATATTAATCTTGCTATGGAGATCGCAGAACGGATCAGGAAAAGTATAGAACAATGGGAGTATGATCCAGAAATAGAGATGCAGGTTTGTGTTTCTGTGGGTGTAGCCACAACAGAACACATTGGATCATCCGAAAATATTGAAGAAATCGCACACAAGCTAGTGAAGGCCGCTGATGAAGCAGTTTATCGCGCAAAAGAATCTGGAAGGAATCAAGTAGTCAGTTATTATGCAGAAGGAGAACAACTTAGCCCATCGTAATGCCCTGCAATCCGGGTATGAACTGCTCTGGTACAGGATTAAATCCGTCCTTGGGCAAGGTGCATTCGGGATCACCTATCTGGCACAGGACATAAATCTTAATCGCCTGGTCGCGATCAAGGAATTCTTGCCCGGCCAGTATGCCATGCGAGAAGGTATTGAAACCGTAAGACCCGTTTCAGAGGATCTCCAGGAAAAATATACAACAGGGCTACGACGTTTTATTGAAGAAGCCCGTATCCTTGATCAATTCGAGCATGCCAACATTGTTCGAGTCATGAATATTTTCGAAGCTAATAATACCGCCTATATGGTCATGCGCTATGAACAGGGTGTCAGCTTGAAAGAAATTCTGGTTCGTCAGAAGTTTCTTGATGAATCCGATCTGCTTAATATTTTGTTTCCTATTCTTGAAGGACTTGAGAATATGCACGAATCGGGCTTTATTCATCGTGATATCAAACCCGCAAATATTTTTATTCGAACAGATGGTACACCTGTTTTACTCGATTTTGGATCAGCCCGACAGTCGTTGGAGAAGGAGACACATACGCTGACCAGTCTTGTTTCTCCGGGATATGCACCCATCGAACAATACGTCAGCAAAAGTGATAAGCAGGGGCCCTGGTCAGATATTTATGGTATGGCCGCAACACTGTATCGAGCTGTGACAGGTGTTCCTCCGAATGATGCAATTACTCGTGGTGAATCTTTGACAGGGAATGATGAGGATAATTTGATCAGTTGTCGAGAACTGGCCGATAAACGCTATTCTGATCATTTTATCTCTGCGATTGAGCATGGGTTGGCTTTTCTGACACGTGATAGACCACAAACCATCAGTGAGTGGAAAAAAGATTTTTTATCATTCGCAGGCACGAGTGAGCCTTCATCAACGATTCTTTCAGGCCATACCTCAAGTCAGGTGGTTTCCCTGGTTAAGGAATCATTAACACAGACAGTGACGCGTATTCATAATAATCCGGATCTGGCTGATTACTGGGATAAGGATGAAGATATTACTTCAGTTGAAATGGCGCATAAACAAGGTTTCCAGCATGGTCTGAAAGTCGCTCTTGCGGTTCTGACTCTGGTCATTGGTGGGCTGTTTGTTGGAAACTATCAAAAAATCCAGCAGGTTGTTTCTCCGGGTTTCGTACCACAGGACATTATCAGTGATAAACCTGTCGAGATGGTTACAGAAGAAAAGGTAGAAAATCCTGTTCTACCAGAAACTGGAAGTGTAGAAACGTCCAGAGTAGACTCAGAATCAGTTGAACCGGTTTCTTCGATCGATGAGCCTGAAGTGCTCTCAGAAGAACACCCACCAATACTTGATGAACAAACGGCTGCTGAGTTAGAAGCCAAGGGAAAAATAATCATTGTTGATGAAGCTGGAAATGAAAACTCTCAGGATGTTGTTATAAGTCATGATGAACAACCTGTTATCCATACTAGTGAAGTGACTCGCATTGAAGAATTTCCAACTGAAAACATAGTCGAGCAAAACCCTGTTCCAGATCAGGCAACTGGTTTGGCACCACAGGAAACTGATCCTGAAATAAATTATGATAATTACAGGCCGGTTCCATGGGAAGGTTCGCGTCCAGCTGCAAAAAGTATTGACAGGTCGACCAGTTCAGAACGTACTAAAACTGAAAATGTTGAAATCGAAGAAGTACCCGTTCCGGATAAGAAGAACGTTGTTGTGATTGAAGAAGTACCCGTTCCTGTTCAGAAGAAAGATCAGGATGAAAATGTTGTTATCAAATTAAGAAACTGGGTGAATCATATGGTTAACACAGGAAAAAAACCAGGAGGGGGGAAAGAACCCAAAGACCAGCCTGGAGGACAAATGCTGGAATAATTAATGACTCAATTCAGTCAATTTAAAGTCCTCACTTATAATATTCACAAGGGATTCAGCACCGGCAATTTCCGATTTGTATTACATCAGATCCGTGAGGCAATTGAAGTGGCTGATGTTGACCTGGTTTTCTTGCAGGAGATCCAGGGAGAGCATCGTATAAAGAAGCGCCGGATCAATGATTGGCCTTCTTTATCACAATTCGAATTTCTGGCAGATAAAATGTGGCCGCATTACGCTTACGGTAAAAATGCGATCTATTATTCCGGCCACCATGGCAATGCGATTTTAAGTAAATACCCCATTGTTCATTGGGAAAACATCAATGTTTCGAACAGTCGACGTGCCAGTCGAAGTCTTTTACATGCAGTGATCAATGTACCGGGATCAAAAGAATATTTTCATGTTTTCTGTATTCACCTGGCTTTACGTGCTCCGAAACGTCGTCGTCAATTACAAGTACTTTCACATCGAATTGAATCACATGTCCCTCCAGAATGCCCACTGATCATTGCCGGTGATTTTAATGACTGGCTCGGGCAGGCAGAAAAAAGTATCAGCAAGCGACTGGGACTTTCAGAAGTCTTTAAAACAATGACCGGGGAACGAGCAAAAACCTTTCCTGTCTGGTGGCCTGTATTGCCAGTAGATAGAATCTATTATCGACAACTTAAACCGGAAAATTGTGGCATTCTGGATTCGAAAATGTGGCGAAAGTTATCTGATCATGCTGCATTACATGCCGAATTCAGCCTGTCAAAAAAATGAGCCATGAAACGAACGTTGCATCTGACCTATAAACTGGTTCGACGTATCACAATATTTGTTGTTGGTGTTACGGTTGTCGTGATCGGTATTGTGATGTTTATAACACCGGGACCAGCAGTGATAGTGATACCGACAGGTCTTGCAATCCTTGGAATTGAGTTTGCCTGGGCTCGTCACTGGTTAAAAGTCATGCAAGAAAAAACCAGGGAGGTGGCCAATAAAGCTGGAAACTGGGGGAATGGAGGTTCTGACAAGTGAAAGGTTTTTTGAATATCCCAAATATTCTAACCTTGATCAGGCTCTGTATCGTGCCCGTACTTGTGGTTGTTTCATGGAAGGGGCTTTCAACACTTTTTCTGGGGTTATTGGCCTTTGCATTTATTACGGATGTGCTTGATGGGTTTATTGCCCGTACGTTTGGCTTACAAACAAAACTGGGTGCAAAACTGGATAGTCTGGCCGATTTTGCTGTGTACATGGCCATTCCGATCTGTGCCTGGTTATTGTGGCCGGATGTGATCCGTCGAGAAATATTTTATGTGATCGCTATTGTCTGTAGCATTATTTTTCCGGTTGTTATTGGGTTAATCAAATTTGGAAACTATCCCAGTTATCATACCTGGTTGACAAAATTTGCTGCTGGATCAATGGCGATCGCTTCAATTCTTCTCTTTCTCGGAGGCCCGGCATGGGCATTCAGACTGGCTGCAATTTTATGTGTGATTGCCGCACTGGAAGAAATTATCATCACTTTTCTGTTACCAGAGCCACGATCCAATGTTCGAGGCTTGTGGTACGTACTTAAACATCGTCATAAGCACGTCTAATTTCTGCGGCAATAATTTCCAATCCATTTTTTACCGTTTTATCATCCTGCGAATAGGTGATACGAATACATTCATGTTTGTGTTGCCAATCATCTTCAAGTCCCGGGAAAAAGTAATGCCCTGAAACCACCAGAACCCCACGATCTTTTAATCGGTCATAAAGTTCTTCACTGGAGATCGGCAGATTTCTCAGCCATAGCCATAAAAATAAGGCACCTTCCGCTTTATGTAGATGATAATCATAACCTTGCAATGATTCTGACAACCAGTTGATCGCCTGATCAGCTTTCTTCTGATAGTAAGGCGTGATCAGATCTTTACTCAGCGAAATGATTTCACCTGTCTTGACCATTTCAATAGCCAGTTGTGAACCAAGGCCACTGGTGGCCAGATTGAAAATGGCATTATACCCGGTGATCGCATTGATAATCTCTGGGTTTGCGATCACAATGCCTGTTCGAGTCCCCGGAAGCCCCAGCTTGGACAGGCTCATACAGAGGATCGTATGGTCACACCAGACAGGTTCTGCATCAGTAAAAATAATATTCGGAAATGGCAGGCCGTAGGCATTATCGATGATCAAAGGAATTTGATGTTGTTCTGACAGGCTGACCAGATGTTGAATTTCTTCGTCTGTTAAAACATTCCCTGTAGGATTTGTTGGGCGAGAGACGCAAATAGCGCCTGTCTCATCAGTGATTTTCAGAGCCTCAAAATCCACATGATATTTAAAAGTATGATCATCAATATGTTCAATCGAAGGACGTTGGGCGATAAAAAAATCATCTGACAAACCAAGGTCAGAATAACCGATATATTCAGGTGCTAACGGGAACAGGATTTTTTTCTTTTTACCATTCGGAAATTCACCGGCAAAGAGATTGAACAGAACAAAGAAGCTGGATTGGCTGCCCAGAGTCAAAGCCATGTTTTCTGATGTAATATCCCAGTCAAAAGTCTCTCGAAGGAGATCAGCCAGTGCGATTAAAAAGGCCTGATCACCCTGTGGCGGATCATAGTTACCGATGAGTTTTTCGAAGGTGTCTGGTTGCTCAAGAATTTGTTCCATGCGTTGACGGAATACTGCTTGTACTTCTGGAATATGCCCGGGATTTCCTCCACCCAGCATGAGCATGTCAGAGTTTCCCGACATGGCCTGACCCAGATCATCCATCAGTTGGAGAATGCCAGATCGATGAGTGAATTTCTGGCCGAAGTTAGAAAATTTCATGAAAGAGTCTGCATTAAAAGGATGAGTCATGCAGTATAAATGTTTGCAATCAGAGCTACAATTTTTCCAGTGCTTTTGTCATTTTTGATTCTATATGTTTTTTATACCGGAAGAATTGATTGGATTGATATTGATGACTGTTCTGATGGTTAAGCATAGACTGGGATAAATCAATATCAGTAATGTGTACAGGATATGTCTGTCTGCTGCCTCTGTATCTCATCACCTGTTTTGCAACGACATTGAAAATTTGATCTCCGTATTGCAGTGATGAAAATTCCTGATCCTTACAGTAAATTGTGTATTGTTCAACGTTGTTTTCATCGCGATCACAGAGAACCTGCAAACTAAGAAAATTCTCGGAACGATCGGTCAGTAAAGAGAGTGGCTCTATGGTGTAACCATCAATCCGATCCTTTTCTACCAGGTACATCTTTGTAATACATTCGGTCTCATGGAGCAGGTTTGTCAGATCGCTATGCACAATCCGTTCAATGATAGAGTCTGAGAATATTTTGTAATGTCCGAACAGGCTGTGTTTATCTTTAAAGGCTATCGTCTGCGTAAACAGAGATCCTTTTTCATCAAGAATATAAATATTTGCCTGCTCATTTTTGAGATAAAAAAAGAGCTGTACGGTATTCGCTTTGTTCAAGGGGTAGATTGAAGGTAATAGAGTATCAGTACAGGCATAGGGGTTGAAATAGACAGGTGTGAAACGCGTTGCAGGTTTAGACAGATATTGAATTAGCCGGTTTTTATCTTCCAGGATGGAATGAGTAATGACATCATTATTAATTTCAACACTTTGGAAACCATCTTCGATTTCCAGAATATACCGACCCCCAGCCGTGCCATCTTCAGCATAAAAATATTCAACAATATCACGAAAAAGTGTATTGAGTGTTTTCCTGATCTGAGCACCATAACCGGGTGAATAGCAGTAGACCTCAAGCGTTTCTGGTGCAATTTTTTGTGAAGGTCGGGCCCATGACATGTATTCAGAAATGCAATCAATCAGACCATCTTTACCTGAATAATGTTTTATAAACGTTTCCCCCCACGATGTTGTGAAAACCAGATCAAAGGTTTTGGTCAGATTTTCATGTTGACCACCATAACTTAAAGCATTGCTTCGCTGGGTTGCCAACAAGGCGTCATTCAATTCCGGGTCAGCTTTAGGTGCAAGCCCGGTATTAACAAAGATGGCACCGGAAGTGAGACGAACATTTTCTGAGAGAGCTTTATTTTCGATAGTCTGATCCAGTGGGAATTGTCTGGAAAAGGCCTCGAGAATCGTCTTGATTTCCTGCTGCGTGACACTTATATCACTCGGCAAGTACAGCATGACTTGACTCTCTTTATTCAGGATCTGATTAAAATAGCACCATGCCAGCATTTCGATCAGGCTGGAGGTTCGTTTTAAATGTGTAGAATCACCAAGATCCTGTTGTGTCACGATTCCTCGATAAAGCACCCAGGATGATGGTGGAGCTTTGGGCATTGTATCTGACAAGCCCCATGAAGGTTCTGGTATTGATTCCATTAAATGTAATGAAACCGTTGCTTCGCTAATATCGGGCGAAATTCCTCGATTAATGATCTCGATCTTTCCGGCTTTTCTTTCAAATGCAGAATATAATCTACGGTTCAGAAGTTGTAGATCTGTCTGAGTAATGTGCAGGCCGTCCGCTTTTTCATGAGCATGTCGCAAAAGTATCCGAAAACACTTCGTCAGCGTATTGACCAGATCGACTCTTTCACGAGTAACGGTTTCCAGCTTCCATTGTTCTCTGGAATCAAGCTCCTGGATTTGTTCGTCACTCCAACCCCAGCGTTCGACAAGATGCCCCAGAAGTTTATGTTTCCAGTTTTCGACGTTTCTCTGGCTTAGTTTTTCACTGATTTTCAGATAAAAACTTCGGCGCAAAACATTCAGTCTTAAACTGTCATTTTTATCGAACAGATAATCCTCGACCTCCTGAAACATCAGAATCCATGGATCCAGTAAACTGATATCTGTGACACCATCATAGACACGTTTCTTGAATTGATGGCTGATCAGACTAATACCACTTTTATCCTCAGCATAGACTTCCATCAAAAGCAGTTTTAATACTGACTTATAGGGTGATTTTATACTTTTATTGAGCTGCCAGATGGCAGCCCCGAAAAACTCTTCAACAGCAATATCATTGAGTGGCCCCAGGTTGATACACTGATCAAGCGGGGGGTGATCGGAACTGACAACATTCCGTTGACTATAGAGATAGTCATCGTATTTCATTTCATATGCCAGTGGTACCAGCCACCAGGTCAACGGCAGTCCGGCAATTTTGATACTGGATCGATAAAACTCATCCAGCAGTAAGCCTTTTTGAGCGCTACCACTGCTTTCAGATGACATGGGCAGCATTTTACCTGCACGAAACAAGTCCGGGTTGATGATAAAAAAATGGACTTCAATATCTGATTTGGCTGCCCATTCTTCGATTAAACTGGCTTTTTGTTGTAACGCTTCAATTCGATCATCTTCAATTTCCGGATCAATAAAAAGCCAGATGTCAAAATCACTTTCGCCATTGTAAGCAATGGTTCCGGAACTCCCCATGAAGTACAGGCCCAGCAGGTCAAATGTTTTGGGTGCTTTCCTGCCAATTTTTGTGCTTCTTGCCATTCGTCGGGCTTCGAACAAGGTTTGTCCGGAAGGGGAATAATCGGCTATTCCACAGGGTGTTTTCTCTGAGATATATCCGGGCAGGGCGCTGTCATTTGTATGAAACAGAAAAGGCAGAGCATCCAGGAAAGCCTGCTTTCTCTGACTCAGGGACGCCTGCACACGCGCCATCCTTCCTTCGTTGATAAAAAGGAAACGATCAAGTGGTGAGTCAGTCTTTTCTTCCTTGTTTTCTGACGGTGTTTCTAATACTGCTTCGGACATATCAGACTGTAGCGGCCTTTCTGGGTAATCCTTGAGCTACAATAAGTCTGAAATATTTGCTATCCTTAAAAATTCCGAAAAAAGAATTCTCGGCTGGCCATCGTAGATGGATCAGTCTTTTCAGCAGTTTTGCCGATGATGAGAAAGCTGTTGTCTGCATCGTTATTGATGATAGTCAGGCAAATATTTAACTACAACTAAACTAATGGGAGATGATACCCAATGTATACAAAAGATATGAAAGTGGAAGGTTTTGATCCAGAGCTGTTTGCAGCAATGGAAGGGGAAAGACAGCGTCAGGAAGAAGATATTGAACTGATCGCGTCTGAAAATATGACCAGCCCACGTGTGATGGAATGTCAGGGCTCCGTACTGACTAACAAATATGCCGAAGGTTATCCGGGCAAACGCTACTATGGTGGTTGTGAATATGTTGATGTCGTCGAACAACTAGCGATTGATCGTGCCTGCGAGTTGTTTGGCGCTGATTGGGCCAATGTTCAACCACACTCAGGATCACAGGCCAATGGCGCGGTTTATCTGGCTCTTCTGGAACCGCATGACACCATTATGGGGTTAAGCCTCGCACATGGTGGCCATTTAACTCACGGTGCTCATGTTAATGTTTCTGGTCGTGTTTATAATGCCGTCCAATATGGTCTGGATGACAATGGTATTGTTGATTATGATCAGGCCGAAGAGCTGGCCCTGGAACACAAGCCAAAAATGATCTGGACAGGTTTTTCTGCTTACTCTCGTGAGTGGGACTGGCAGCGGTTCCGTGACATTTGTGACAAAGTAGGCGCGATCATGGTGGCTGACATTGCTCACGTTGCCGGTCTTGTTGCCACAGGTGAGTATCCTAGTCCGGTTCAAATTGCCGATATTACAACTTCAACCACTCATAAAACACTGCGTGGCCCTCGATCAGGTATTATTATGGGCAAAGCCAATGAAGAGATTGAAAAGAAAGTCAATTTCATGGTGTTTCCTGCCTATCAGGGTGGTCCACACATGCATACCATCGCGGCTAAAGCCGTGGCATTCAAGGAATGTATGCAACCTGAGTTCAAGCAATACATCCAGCAGGTTAAGGCCAATGCGCAGGCGATGACCAAAGTCTTTATTGATAGAGGTTTGAAAATCGTTTCTGGTGGTACAGACAATCACCTGTTCCTCGTGGACATGATCGAAAAAGGACTGACCGGTAAAGAAGTGGATGCTGCATTGAGCCAGGCTAATATTACCGTCAACAAAAATGCTGTTCCAAACGATCCACAATCACCTTTCGTGACCAGTGGTATTCGAATTGGCACACCTTCGATCACAACGCGTGGTTTCAAAGAAGCAGAAGCCGCACAGGTTGCAACCTGGATTTGTGACATCATGGATAACATGGGTGATGATGCAACCATTGCTCGTGTTAAAGGTGAAGTCCTTGAGCTTTGTAAAAAGCTTCCATTGTACGAACAGTAAAATTTGTTCCTGCAACAACCGCAAGGATACGGATGTGTCCTTGCGGTTTTTTTGATCTGAAAACAGGGAAAAAAGATCATGCGCTGTCCTTTTTGTAGTGAACCCGATACACGCGTCATCGACTCACGCGATGCCAGCGAAGGTGATCAGATCCGTCGTCGACGTGAATGTGCCGCATGTAAAGAACGTTTTACAACCTATGAAACAGCCGAACTAAACTTCCCACGCATCATAAAATCAGATGGCCGCCGGGAAACGTTTCAGGAAGAAAAACTCAGAGCCGGTATGATGCGATCGCTGGAAAAGCGACCCGTAGAAATGGATGCGGTCGAAGTCTCTATCGAAAGAATCAAGCGACATCTACGGGAAACTGGAGAGCGCGAAATCGATTCTCAAAAAGTTGGCGACTGGGTGATGGAGCAGTTGCGGGGGCTCGATCAGGTGGCCTATGTCCGTTTTGCTTCTGTCTATCGCAGTTTCGAAGATGTGCGTGCCTTTCTCGATGAAATCGAACGGCTGGAACACGAACTCCCGCCCGAAGTAAAAAAAGACCAGCTTGATCTCATCCCACCAGAAAAACGTAAAAGCAAACACAAGAAATAACTATTTTTGCAGGAGCGGATCGAGAATAACCATTCATAGATCTCCACAAAACACTCCAAGCTGTCGCCTCCAGACGACACAATTAACCCTGAATCAGGGTTTGACACGCAGGCAGAAAACATAAGTCATTGATAAACAAAACAAAACAAAACAGGCATGTCTTGTGCTATGTCAGTCATTAGACAGGCTATAAAAACCTGCTACCAAAGGGAGCAAACATGACGATAAGGACATCGATCAATAACCAACAAAAAACAGGAGAAACGCATGAAATTTAAAAAACTCATTTCCCTACTCGGGATTGTTTCAACAGGATTTGTTTTATCCATGGTCTCTGCTTCAGCAGCGACAATTTATGAGAACCCGGCGGATGTCACGGGAGGAGGTTCCAGTGATCTGGACGCTGCCGCCATCCAGGCGGATGATTTTTCATTGACCTCACCTGATCTGACTATTCGCAGTATTTACTGGAGAGGTTTCTTAAGTTCAGTGGGAGGAGCAAATACCTACGAGGTGGATAATTTTACGCTACGTATCTATGCAGACAGTAGTGGTCCAAGTGGATCACCACTCCATGAGTTTTCTGTCGGGAGTGCAGTAAATCGTACCGATACAGGACTTAACCTCGGAAGCGTCGATGTCTATGATTACTCGGCAGATATCACGCCGACGACGTTGACAGCCGGTGTCACCTACTGGTTATCCATTTTCAATGATACAACGACGGATACAGATGATAACTGGGGATGGATGAGGTCAAATTCTGCCCCATTTGCTGGAAATAATTATTATTCAACTGATGAAGGTGCAAGCTGGATACCAGGAGGGATTGCCGCAAGGGGGTTCGCATTTCGTCTGGATGATGCCCCTGTTTCAGCCGTTCCTGTCCCGGCTGCGGTCTGGTTGATGGGATCTGCGCTGGCAGGTTTGTTGGGCTTTTCACGTCGTAAACCAGAAATCGCTTGATGGTCTAACGGACAGATCCTGATCCGGGGGGGCTTCCCCGGATCATTTTTTGTTTTTGCAGGAGCCGCCGTGCTCCACGCCTGCAGAGATACCCGTTATTGCAATGATGGCGGGTTTGAACCTTGATCCATTTGACAACTCCCCGCACACTATTTACATGAGTAATGAATCCCGAAGCGATCAAGAATTGATGAACCATGCCATCCAGCTGGCAAGGAAAGGTTTGTTGACGACACACCCCAACCCGCGTGTGGGTTGTGTGCTGGTGAAAGAGGAACAGATCGTCGGTGAGGGTTTCCATCACAAGGCCGGTGAAGGTCATGCAGAGATCAACGCGCTGGTCGAGGCAGGAGACAAAGCATGGGGATCACGCTGTTACGTGACACTGGAACCCTGTTGTCATCATGGAAAAACTCCTCCTTGTGCTGATACTTTGATCAAGGCT
>JALSSM010000176.1 GCA_026984275.1 Gammaproteobacteria bacterium | reverse complement strand
ATATACAACACCGTGCGTACAGATGCTCTACCCCCATTGATCCGACGCCGACCTCGTAATCGACCACTATCACGATTCAGTGGAGCAACACCGACGAGTGCTGCAATCTGTTTATTGTTCAAGGTCCCGATCTCAGGTAAGTCAGCCAGGAGTGTGTAAATGAGTGTATTACACCTGCATGCAGAAAAGATTAACGGCCACATACCGGATAACCAGTTTCGTTCCCGTGATCCAAAGTTCCAGACCCAGAAAGAAAAACGAAGTTCTGGGGACACAATACTTAATTAGGGTATACTCCCCTAATGGCAAGATTAGCACGAGTAATATTACCCAATTTCCCACATCATATAATCCAGCGAGAAAGTTCTGAGAGAAAAAGTGACGCTACCCTTTAATTTGAGTGTGGAGAAAGGTTGCTGGATCACTGATCCAGTGATTCTAACCAGTTAATCGTTTCTTCCCAAAGTGACTGTCGCATTGAATCTCTGAAAAATCCAAAATGACCAATGTGTTTTTTATCCAGATCAGCCGGTTTGATGGATTTGTGTTCGATGGCCGCTTGTGGGTAATTAGCGAGTAGTGCATCGACGGCTTTGCAGGGTGAGAAGTGATCATCTGTGAAACTGTAGGCAAGTATGGGAGCGGAAATTTCATGGTAGTTGGTCAGATCGAACTCGTGTTTTTTATCGAATAAATAACCTTTCGTTCTACCCCAGCTGGCCCATTGTTTGATCACACCACTCGGAACATTTTTAGGTCCAATTTTAACAAGATGGGCTGGAAAATAACTGCGTTGATAGCTAAGTGCCGGGGCAATAACGTACCAGAATAAGGCTAATGCATATTTGAATGGGGTTGTGTAATGTTTCCAGTAGCCGCTGGGGGTTGTGACAAAAACCATTGCATCAATGGCTTTGCAGTGATCCGATAATCCGATCAACTGACCTCCTGCGCTATGACCTGTCACATATAACTGGCGAGGTTCCAGATCGGTTAAGACTTTTTCCAGAACGGCATGGAAATCATAACGTCCCCAGTCTTCCATTCGTATTGTTGCACCATCTACGGTTGGATCGATGGATTGGCCAATACCTCGATAATCGTAGGTCAGTACGGTATAACCATGTTGTGCAAGAAACTCTGCAAAGCGTGAATAATAAGATTGCGGAACAGCAAGGGCAGGGTTAATAATGACGGTATTGTTGTCCTGTGGCTGGTCACAAAAATATAGCTTGCCTTTCAGGTGGAAACCGTCTTCACAAACGATATTGATTTTTTGTGTTTGCATCTTCTATTAGTATATAGAGTTATGAAAACGAGTAAAAAAAGAAAGATGGTGACAGGGCTGATAATATTGCTATTTTCAGGGCCGCTTTTTGTCGCTACTTTTGGTCCGGTATCTTACGGAAAAGATTGGCGGACTGCACCACGAAATAGTACCGGTATTGCTCCAGATCCTGATCAGGTCTCTGAAGCCGTTGTGCAAGTCTATTCAGCTCGTGCTTTTAACTGGCGTGGTGTGTTTGGTGTTCACACCTGGATCGCGACAAAAGAAACCGATGCCAGTGATTACAAAGTCCATCAGGTGATTGGCTGGCAGTTGTACCGGAATTTACCTGTCGTTGTTTCAGAAACGGATACGCCTGATCGTTCATGGTACGGT
Organism: Gammaproteobacteria bacterium; assembly: GCA_026984275.1. GTDB lineage: Bacteria > Pseudomonadota > Gammaproteobacteria > CAJXQU01 > CAJXQU01 > CAJXQU01. The sequence continues at coordinate 1,571 of JALSSM010000176.1, read as the reverse complement.
CAGAATCCGGAAATACTGGTGGATATTCGTGGTGAAAAAGCTGAGATACTGATTCCTGCGATTCAGGCGGCTGTAGATAAATATCCTTATGATTTTAAATACCACATGTGGCCGGGGCCAAACAGCAATACCTTTACTGCCTGGATAGGTCGTCAGGTGCCCGACTTAAATCTTCAGCTTCCATCAACTGCGATCGGAAAAGATTATCTGCCAGGAAATAAATTCATTGACACCACACCCAGCGGTACTGGCTATCAGTTTTCACTGTTTGGAATAGCAGGTGTCGCACTTTCTAAAATTGAAGGACTGGAGTTGAATATTCTGGGGCTTAATTTCGGACTGGACTTTGATCAGATGGCGTTGATCCTTCCGGGGACTGATCGCATCAGCCTCTAAAAGATCATGGTTTACTTTTCTTTTCTTTACGAACTTCCAGAGGAACACCCAGATGTTCTTCATTCCGGCTTTTTGCCAGCTCAATTTGTTTTTGCCTTTCCATGAACCGTTGACGTCTGTTTTCGTCCATATTGTCATAACAAAAAGGGCAGGAAATTCCTTCCTGATATTTTTCTGATTGGCGATGTTCTTCAGAAAGAGGTCGGCGACAGGCAAAGCATTGCTCATACATTCCCTCTTCGAGATTATGATCAACAGAAACCCGTCCATCAAAAACAAAACATTCGCCTTCCCAGAGACTTTCTTCCGGAGGTACTTCTTCCAGATATTTCAACACACCACCATTCAGATGAAAGACCTGATCGAAACCCTGATTTAAAAGGTAATTTGTGGATTTTTCACAGCGGATCCCGCCCGTACAAAACATGGCGATTTTTTTATGTTTTTCCGGATCAAGATTTTGTTTTACAAAATCAGGAAATTCCCGAAAGGTTTCTGTCTCGGGTGAAATGGCATTTTTGAACGTGCCAATTCCAATTTCATATTCATTTCGGGTATCGATCAGGAGCACATCCGGATCAGAAATTAATTCATTCCAGTCTTCCGGATCAACTCGTTGGCCATTGAGTTCTGTTGGATCTGTACCTGGGACGCCCATTGTCACAATCTCTTTTTTTAGTTTGACTTTGGTGCGATAGAAAGGCATTTCTGTTACGGTCGATTCTTTGTATGACAAATCCACAAAGCGTTTATCTCGGATCAGCCAGGTGATCAGGTTGTCGATCGCCTCACGACTGCCTGCGATGGTGCCATTGATGCCTTCCTCGGCCAGTAACAATGTTCCTTTGATCTCCTGATCAACCATATATGCATGTAAAGGTTCACGCAATTCAATATAATCAGGTAGTTGAACAAACTTATAAAGCGCGGCAACAATAATTTCAGTTTTCATCAGTAAAGCGGTTTTCTACAGTTTTTTAAGTCAAACACTATTATCTGATATAAAATGATTCCATGAAACAATTAAACGTCTTTGGCGAACCGATTGAAGAGTGCTCATCTGATCCAATGACTGGATTTACACGTAATGGTTGTTGTGAGACAGGCCCCGAAGATCTGGGGTCACATACCATTTGCATCCAGGTTTCAAAAGAGTTTCTTGAATTTAGTCGCTT
>JALSSM010000175.1 GCA_026984275.1 Gammaproteobacteria bacterium | reverse complement strand
CTTTCTGTTTCAGAATAAACAGATCATTGATTTCTTTACGGATCTGTAACTCAAGATCCCGGGAGATATTTTCCATACTTTCTGAAATAGCTTCCGTATTAACTTTGATCTGTGGAGGTTGATCGGTAGTTTCTTCTAGTTGTTCGGTTTCTGCCAGAAGAGGGATGTGTTCTTCATCAACAGTGGTTTCCAGGACTGGGTCCGGGACTTCCTGTGTTTCGACTTGCTGAACACTGATCTCTGCATCTGGATTAGATGCCAGATATTCCTCAACACTGGTTGACAGAGAATAGACCGTGAAGCCTTTTATTGAGAGCAGAAATGCACTGGCCATGGCATGTGATGGAGCATTGCCACAAAGAACATATTTAGTATCAAGATTCAGGCCTTTTACCGCCGTATAAATATTATCCAGATCAAGATTGAGACTGTTCTTAATCGCCTTTTCACGATATTGAGCAATCTCTCTGACGTCAATCCATTTGGCACCTGCGTCGATGAGTGCATTTGCTTCCTCAATGGAAACCTGATCCAGCAAAGGTTCTTTGACCAGTTCATTGAAGCTGTCTTTTGAAATCCGCATGACAACACCATCGGATAACATCTCAACGGAAACATCTGAAGGTTCACCTGTGATTAACGACCGTTCTCCAAATGTTTCTCCGGTACTCAAATGAGAGAGTTCTTTTTTCTCACCATTTTCTTTTAGTTGTGAGATCACACAGTCGCCGTGTTGGATCAGATAAAAATAATCACCCGCCTGCCCCTGTTTTACGATAACACTGCCCGCTGCAACTTTGATGGTGTCCATGTTGATAAAGATCTGTTGCAGGTTTTCTGGAGGCAGGTTGGAGAAAACACTGGAATTCAACATGTGCAGCATCCAGTTACCCGATCCTTCCATATCAATTTCACTGACTTCTACTTCGGGTAAGGAAGCTTTACCCGCATCAGCCGAATTCAGGGTGTCAAAAAAGGTTCTTCTGGTGACGAAAACCTTACAATTTTCCTCGGCTTTAACGGTGTAGATTCTGGGTCTCTGGTGGTCGATCAGCTCAAGGGATTGCTGTCCGGAATGTCTTGTCGTCTTGACCTGCTCCCGTTTCTCATTAATGAACTCAACCGTTCCCTCAAGCAGGTAATAATCTTTTTCATCATTACCCTTAGCCATAAAAATCATTTCGCCGGCTTTATATTCTTTGACCTCTGATCGACTCAGAATTTCATCCTGATACCGTTTGGGGAGATTGCTGATCGGTGTCCAGTCATTAAGCTGAAGACCCGCCATTGAAGCTGAGAGACCTGAAGAGTCGCGATTTAAAAGTTGGTTCAACATTTCTATTTCATCCTTAAATTTCTGGGTTGCTGCTTGTCTTGCAGATTAACCATTCCATACCAAATCCAGTTGGTTATAACATCAATATCGGCCTTTCTGAGAAAATGTTTAATTTTTTCTGCAAAGAGAGATTGATCAGTGCAGAAGATAATGCATATCGGTAGAATAAAGCTGTCCTCGTCATCATTACACTAAACTGGAGATTAAGAATGTATTCTGTAAAAGCTGGCCTCAAACAATTAGCACAACATGATCGAATTGTGCCAAAACCTGGCAGGCTAATCGCTGTAATAGCCATATTCCTGCTAGTCATGACAGCATCGGTCTATGCACTATTGCCAGGTGAAGTGGATGGCGAAGTGATGCCCAGCCTTGCACCTATGCTGGAAAAAGTGACTCCAGCAGTAGTCAATGTGGCAACCGAAGGGCGAATACAGATAAGACAGAACCCTTTGCTGAATGACCCTTTTTTCAAACGGTTTTTTAATATTCCTGATCAACCCATTGAGCGAAAGACCCAGAGCCTTGGAACGGGTGTCATTATTGATGCGAAACGCGGGCTGGTGGTGACCAATAATCATGTGATCGCAAATGCACATCAGATCACGGTCAATCTTCGTGATGGGCGAAAGTTTCAGGCAGAGCTGATCGGAACAGACCCGGAAACAGATGTCGCTGTGATCAAGATCCCGGCCAAGAATCTTACGGCGATCAAGCTGGCCGATTCTGATAAATTGCGCGTTGGTGATTTTGTGGTGGCCATCGGCAATCCTTTTGGTCTGGGGCAAACAGTGACTTCAGGGATTGTCAGCGCACTGGGCCGTACAGGACTGGGCATCGAAGGCTATGAAGACTTTATTCAAACCGATGCCTCGATCAATCCGGGTAATTCTGGTGGGGCACTGGTGAATTTAAGAGGAGAGCTGGTCGGGATCAATACTGCGATCTTTTCTCAGAGCGGTGGCAATGTCGGTATTGGTTTTGCTATTCCGATCAATATGGTCACGATGGTCACCGAGCAATTGGTAGAGCATGGTCAGGTGCACCGTGGTCTGATCGGAGCACAAACACAGGATCTGGATCCGGAATTGGCAGATGCATTCGGAATTGAACAACGCTCCGGTGCTGTTGTCGTTGATATTGCTCCGGGTTCACCCGCCGAAAAAGCCGGGCTTATTCCTGGCGATGTGATCATTGAAGTAAACGGCAAGAAAGTGAAAGGCTCCAGTGATGTCCGCACCCGAATTGGACTATTACGTGTAGGTGAGAAAGTAGACTTCACAGTAATTCGGGATAATAAAAAAGTGAAACTGACAGCCATTGTTGCGGATAGTGAAGAAGTTGCCAGTACCACTAAACTGAAAAACCCTCGACTGGCCGGTGCCACCTTCGGTGATATTCCTGAAAATGCCCCAGCCTACGGTCGCATAAAAGGTGTTGTATTGTTTGAAGTGGAAAGAGGCAGTCCTTTGTGGCAAGCGGGATTGAGAGAAGGAGATATTATTACCTCAGTCAATCAGATAAAAGTCGATGATTTGTCCACTTTTCTGCAAATTGTGAACACGGCCGGTGAGGGTAGAATGCTGTTTCGTGTTCGAAGAGGGAATCAGGCAGCCTATATTGTGATCAGATAATAGTCTCTGCTTGTTCCTCTGATTTAAGGACACAGGCAAGAGGCGTTTCCTTAACGGCCTGGCAGATAGTCTTTACGGCTTCTGCCCTCGGGAAACTGTTGCGCCAGACCAGAACGATTTCACGGCTGGGGACTGGATCAGAAAAAGGCTTGATTGTCAGCAGACCATTAACGTCCATTCCCTTGCCTGCTGAAGTACAGGGTAAAACCGTGATCCCGACACCTGAAGCGGCCATCTGCCGCATGGTTTCCAGCGAACTGCCTTCCAGTGT
>JALSSM010000174.1 GCA_026984275.1 Gammaproteobacteria bacterium | reverse complement strand
AGCCAATGGACAGATCGAATTAAATTGTCATATTGAGCCACTTCTTATCAAAGGGAATGAGTCCGGCTGGGTATTGCTCCTTTCCGAAAAACGATCGCTTTCTCATACACAACGTTCTGAAAAAAAATACTTCACCTTTGAAGATATCAGGGGAAATTCGGTTCAGTTACAAAAAGCATTGCGACTGGCACAGGCTGCCGCACATGATCCACTGAAGAACCCGGTTCTGATCCAGGGAGAAACCGGAACAGGAAAGGAGTTGGTTGCTCAGGCCATTCATACCGCTTCGGATCAGGCACAAGGGCCTTTTATCGCAATCAATTGTGGTGCTCTACCGCCTGATCTGGTTGAAAGTGAATTATTTGGATATGAAGGAGGTGCGTTCACCGGCGCGAAACCTCAGGGCATGCCGGGTAAGTTTGAAGCTGCAAATGGTGGGACCTTGTTTCTTGATGAAATTGACTCGATGCCCAGTCATGTACAGGTGAAGCTACTACGTGTTATCGAAGAAAAAAGAGTAACTCGGATCGGGAGCCATCAGTCCAGTCCGATCAACTGTCGAATCATTACCGCTTCCGGTAGTCATCTCAGACAGCAGACAGAAGCGGGTGAATTCAGGCTCGATCTGTACCATCGAATTTCTGTTCTTGAAATTGAACTGCCACCACTAAGAGATCGTGAACAGGATATCAAACTTCTGTCGCAACACTTCATTGATCAAGTTTGTCGTTCTACGGGGAGACAGACTCTGAAATTGTCAGACGAAGCAGAAGAGGCGTTGAGCGAATATCATTGGCCAGGAAACCTTCGGGAGTTACATAACCTTTGTCACAGATGGGCCATAACAGTAGAGGGGGCTGAGATCACACTGAAACATTTGCCTGATCATTTTAGCCAGAAAGAGGGTCTGAGAATCTCCCGAAAGAAAAGTCTGAAAAGTCTGGGTAATGTCCTGATCGAGCAGGCGATTCAGGAAGCTGATGGAAACATTACCAGGGCAGCAAAAAAACTCGGTATAGCCCGATCAACTCTCTATCGCAGGATGAGAGAATAAAGTCTATCTTTGCTACAAGGTTTTGTAGTGATTCAGGACAGATGTTGCAAAATGCAACACCTGTTCGAACTATAAGATCTTCCCAAAAACTAACAGGTGGTATTCTAACTATCTGTAAAACAAGTATTATTTTGATTGTCTCTTAAAGATCCCATTAACTGGCACAGTCTCTGCAATATTCCAGATGGTTCTGCCATTAAGTGGAAATATTGGAAGAGGTTATTTCATGTGGCCTCTTCCTTTTTTATCAATTGTGGGTAAAGAAAAATGACAAAAACGAAGATTTATCCAGTTCCAGACTCTTTAAAAGACGCTTATATAACACCTGAAAAGTATGAGTCACTGTATCAGGAATCTCTGGATGATCCTGATGCTTTCTGGGCAAAACAGGCAACTGATTATGTCACGTGGTTTGAGCCATGGAATAAAGTCCAGTACTGTCATTTTGAAGAAGGTGATATTCGCTGGTTTGAAGACGGCAAACTCAATGTCAGTTATAACTGTCTGGATCGTCATCTGGACAGCCGAGGTGATCAGACCGCGCTCATATGGGAAGGTGATTCGCCTGATGATTCATTAGAAATTACCTACAAACAACTACACGAAAAAGTTTGCCGGTTCGCCAATGCCATGAAAGAACGTGGTGTTCAAAAAGGTGATCGTGTGGCGATTTATTTACCCATGATCACAGAAGCTGTTGTCGCAATGTTGGCCTGTGCGAGAATCGGGGCGATTCATTCGGTTGTCTTCGGTGGATTTTCTTCTGATGCATTGAAAGACCGAGTGCTGGATGCTGAATGTAAGGTCATTGTCACAGCGAATGAAGCACTTCGTGGCGGTCGTCAGGTTCCACTTAAAGACAGCGTTGATCAAGCGGTATCCAACTGCGCATGTGTTGAGACAGTCTTTGTCGTAAAACGAACCGCTTATGAATGTGACTGGGATGAGAAGCGTGATATCTGGTGGCATGAAGCCTGCGCGAGAACGTCTGCCGAGTGTGAGCCTGAAGCGATGGATGCCGAAGATCCATTGTTCATACTTTATACCTCAGGTTCCACCGGTAAACCGAAAGGCGTTGTGCATACCACAGGTGGTTACCTTGTCTATGTTGCCATGACGCACAAACTTGTTTTTGACTATAAAGATGGAGACGTCTACTGGTGCACGGCCGATGTCGGTTGGGTGACGGGTCATAGTTATATTGTTTATGGCCCACTTTGTAATGGTGCTATTTCGTTAGTGTTTGAGGGTGTACCTACCTGGCCAGATGCTGGTCGCTGCTGGGATATTGTCGACAAACACCAGGTGAACATTTTTTACACAGCACCAACAGCGATCCGTGCACTGATGGCACAAGGTGATGAATTTGTAAAACGCGCATCCCGATCTTCATTAAGAATTCTCGGAACAGTAGGCGAACCCATCAACCCTGAAGCCTGGGTGTGGTATTACAAAGTTGTCGGTGATGAACGTTGTCCGATCATTGATACTTGGTGGCAGACTGAAACCGGTGGTCACTTGATCACACCTTTGCCGGGTGCAACGGCATTGAAACCCGGATCGGCAACAAAACCATTTTTTGGCATAGAGCCCGTTTTACTGAATGACAAGGTACAGGAGATCGAGGGTCAAGGAGAAGGAACGTTAGTGATCAAACGGGCATGGCCTGGGATCATGCGCACGCTTTATGGTGATCATAAGCGATTCATAGAAACCTATTTTTCCATGTACCCGGGATATTATTTAACGGGTGATGGCGCACGTCGTGATGCTGATGGATACTACTGGATTACCGGACGTATTGATGACGTGATCAACATTTCCGGACATCGGATGGGAACAGCCGAAATTGAAAACGCACTGGTATTACATCCTGCTGTTGCTGAGGCCGCTGTGGTGGGTTTTCCACATGACATAAAAGGGCAGGGGATCTATGCTTATGTCACGCTGATGTCGGATGCGGAACCTTCGAATGAATTGAAAGAAGAACTCGTCGCACATGTCAGGAATGAGATCGGTCCGATTGCCTCACCAGATATAATACAATGGGCTCCCGGACTACCGAAAACACGATCAGGAAAAATCATGCGACGGATCTTAAGAAAGATTGCTGCTAATGAAATTGATAGCCTGGGTGATACTTCGACATTAGCAGAGCCCGCTGTTGTCGATGATCTGATCACGAACAGGCTAAACCAG
>JALSSM010000173.1 GCA_026984275.1 Gammaproteobacteria bacterium | reverse complement strand
CCCTGACCGACTTTAATCACCGCCTTCTGATTATTCATGGTCGAAATTCGTGGACTGGACAAGACCTGCACACTGCCCTGAGTCTCTAACAATTCTATGAGTGTTGTGAATTTACTGCCATTAACCGCCAGAGAAAAAATACCACCAAAACTGGAGGGTGGGAAAAAATCTCCCTTGCCCGGAATAAAACCACGTGTATTACTGAAGCCTGTATCACCTTCCAGTGATGTAGCACCGCCTGTCACACCGGTGCTAAACGATCCGGCTATCGCAGACCAGTTAACTCCGCTACGAAACTGATCTTTCAGTTCCACTTCCAGAATTTTTGCTTCCAGAATGACCTGCCGTTGTGAGATCAACTGTGCTGCCTTTAAGAACTTCTCAACATCTCTTAGCTCATTCGGAATCGCTCTGACAACCACCATCCCGGATTGTGGGCTGATAATAACACTTCGTCCTTCGTCAGTACCGATAATCGATTTAATCGAAAGATCCAGCTCCTGCCAGAAACTTGTTAGCGGTTGCTTTGTTGTTACCTGAGTACCTGTACTGCCCGAACCGGAACTACCCGTTCCAGAACTGCCACCTGATCCCGAGCTACCACTATTTCCTGAACTACTTGAACCAGATTGCAAAGTACCCGAACTGACAGAGGTTGATGACAAACCTGATCGTTCAACATTCAGATAATCCACCTGAAAAATTCTTGTCTCCAATGAATTCGGCAGAACACGCAGACCATAACCTGTTCGTTCGAACTCATAACCATAAACATCTCGTACGGCATCCATCACTTCCATGATCGTGACATTTTTCAGATTAAGGGAAATTGTCCCCTGTAAATCAGGATGAACAACGATATTGTAATTCGTTCCTTCCACCAGACTCATATAGAACTGATCAGCGGGTACATTACTGACAGAAATATCAAAATGTTGGTTATCCTTTTTGATGGTCTGAGCCGTACCGGCTGGAGGAGGATCCATTTTCATAGATGGCATCAGCGCTTTACTTACTTCTTCTGTTGTCAGTATTTTTTTGGGTTCTGCAGCAGGGACATGATTCGCACCCTCAGCTAGAATCTGGTCCATTTCATCAATGGTCTCGACTCGCGGTGCCGTATTTTCACAACCTGAAATCATGATCAGTATTGTGATCAAAAAGAGTTGTTTTAGCTTATCGTTTTTCATCATACTTTCCGTTATTTTGATGAGCGGATTTTTATCGAGTCAGGAAGTAAAGAAACTATTATCTCTTTCCCCTTAACAAGCATTACTACCGAATCTGAATTCACTTCTATCAACCTGGCATCACCAACAGACTGGCCCGGAGAAACGGCTTCACCATTAATGACTGCCATTCTGGAAGACCGACCAATCTTGATCGCATTGAGTCTGAAGTCAGGTAATGTTTCTACCTTGCTCTGTTTCTCGTTTTCATTTCTCTGTTCACTTTTATCCTGGGTCTCAACGGTCTCGACAGGCTCTACATAATTGGCTGGACGCGTGGGATCAACCAGACCTGTCGTCGCTTTTGAAAACCCGGCCATACTGATCAGCAAACTAAATATGATTAAATTTGCCAGCAACCTCATACGTCTATCCATCCCTGATCGAGGCTCAATGTATAAACCTCTATCGCCGTATTTACATTGGGATATTCATCCACTTCCAGTTCAATACTGTCCCAGTAAAACTTCCAATCCAATTCTTCAAGGGACTTCAGGTACTTCATCGTATCAAGATAATTACCACTGAATTCAAGTCGCAGGCCATGTTCCCATGCCGTCGGGATCTCCATCCTTATTTCTTCATTTTCAGGCTTATTATTCACATTTGCAGTCGCGCTATTTTCTATCGATTCCTGATCAGGTTGAGCTCTTCTTTCAGGAAATGGTTTTGCACCCAATCCTTTCAACCGTCTTATTTTCAATCCCTTTGACTGAACCAGTAATGTTTCCAGAACCTTTGCCATCTGATCAGGAGCTATCAGACTGGAGGTGATTTCGAGCAGTTGTTGATCCGTTACTTCCAGTTGGTTAATAATCGACTCAAGACGTTGGCGTTTTTGTTTGTATTGCTGACTTTGATCAGAATCAACAAGGTTCTGTACCTGCTCAGTCAAGACCATCATCTGTTGAGATTTCTCATCCAGTGAACGATTCAATAAAGCTTCTTTTTCCAGCATGGGTTGCATAAAAGCGAAATCCCAGACGCCATAAATCACCACACACACGGCCAGCAAGATCCCTGCTCTTTCTTTGACAGATAAGGCTTTTACACGATCATTGAGTGCATCAAGATTCATTCCCGATTTCCTCGACTTCTGTTATATCATCGTTATCCGTACGAAAAATAAAATTAACCTGATCAGCCGGTTTCGGTTTGTTTTCCTCTGCCGCAAATTCCTGATGAACGAGTTCCATTACGCCAAATGTTTTTCCGGAAAATATTTTTTCATCAGAAAGTTTTTGCAGATAAATGGGGGCCAGTTCCGGTTTCAGGGAGCTACCAGCAATGGCAAGTTTTTCACCACCATTTTTAACTGATAGACCCGTAATCCAGGTGCCATTTACATGCTGTCTGGAAAGAGCCAGAAGATAATCTGAAAAACCTTCTGTACTACCATGTTTGCCATCCGTCAAATTCGTCAGAAGTTCTCGACGTGATCTAAGTTCCTGTTCTTTAGTCTCGATATCTGTTTCTTTCACCGCCTCTTTTTTATTATTGTTGCTGGCTGCAGCGAGTTTTGATAACTGTGCCAACATCGTCTGATGTTGTTTTTCCTGCTGTGATATTTGCTGTTCGATTTGTTTCAGCTGCTCCAGTTTCATCCAGCTCATTCCACCAAAAGCAGCCATGACCAGGAATAAAACGATCAGGCAATGGGCAAGAGTTAACTTTTCCTTTTCAGGATGAAACTGTTTCTGATATAGATTGACCTGTTGCGTTATCTTTTTACCCGTCTGACTCATGAACTTACCTCATTCATGTTCAATGCTGCGCCGATTGCTGGCAGGCATAAGGCGACTTTGTCGAGATCAAGATCCGCATTGATTTCAAAAAGGTTCTCTAATTCCAGATATCTGACATTGACACCCAGCTGGCTGGCCAGATATTCTGTTAACCCTTCCACTGGTTTGATTAACGGAACAAGAACAACACCCGCTGCCGGAGGTTGTTGATACTGACTTTCATAAAAATCCAATGTCCGCTGGATCTCGATCACAACCGTATCCAGCCAGCCTTCCATTTCTTCTGTG
>JALSSM010000172.1 GCA_026984275.1 Gammaproteobacteria bacterium | reverse complement strand
GAAACTGTCCCGCATGGGCAGGCAGGACGGTAAATGCCTCCCATAATGAACCCAGTAATGCAGCACATACGACAAATGGGATCACCTTAATGTACTCTCCCATCATGCCTGTGATCGCCAGCATCGGTGTGAAGGCAGCAATGGTTGTCGCCGTTGATGCCATCACTGGCCAGAAAACTTCTTTTGCTCCAATTTCTGCCGCAGATTCAACTGGCTCGCCCATTTCCATATGACGATAAACATTTTCGGTAACGATAATGGCATCATCGACGATCATTCCCAGCGCGATCAAAAATGCAAATAAAGACACCATATTGATCGTGTGTCCATAAACAAACATCAGGATTACCGCCACCAGAAAAGAAACCGGAATACCCAATGCTGTGATCGCAGCCACCCGAAAATTAAGAAATAAATAAAGAGAGATCAACACCAGTACCAGGCCAACCAAACCTGATGACTTCACCGTATTAAGACGCGTTTTCAGATACACCGATGTGTCAGTATGCAGGCCAATGCCGACAGAAGAAGGTAGATCCGTTTTCAGTTTATCTACCAGATCATGAACCTGCTTTGATAACAAGATGCTCGAAGCCTCTGCCGTTTTGGTCACTGTCAGATTAACGGCTGGTTTGCCATTGTACCGTGCCAATGTTTCTGCTTCTTCAAACCGACGCGAGATTTTTGCCACATCACCCAACTTCAGGCTACCACCTATTGCATTGCTCCGTAAGATAATCCCGGCCATCTTTTCCGGATCTGCTGCTACACCTTTACCCCGTAGAAGAATATCGCCTTCATTAGATCGGATGGCACCTCCTGGCTGATCGACCATGTTCTGGCGCAAAGCTTTGATGATCATGTCCACTGAAATTTCCAATGCCGACAGACGATGAGGATCAACTTCAACCCATAGTTCCCAATCTCTGACTCCGGCAACTCCCACACTGGCAACGCCGGGGATCTGCATCAATTGACGTTTAATATCGTCAGCGAGATCGTATACATATGCTCGCCCAACATCACCATAAAGTGTCATGGTGATAACCGGGAAGCGGGTTTTCATACGCATCATCTCTGGGCGATCAGCCGTATCCGGCAGATCGCTAATGCGATCCAGCGTGGTTCTCGCATCACGCATAAAATCATCCACGTCGGTACCCTGTTTGAGCTTGATACGGATCTCAGAATGTCCTTCCCGGCTGATGGAAGTCATGACATCAATATCCGCCATACCCTCGAACTCTTCCTCGATCACCAATGTGACCTGAGCTTCAACTTCCTCTGGTGAAGCACCCTCAAAGACGGTCGTGATCTTGACCCGATCCAGTTCAAAAACAGGAAACATCTCCTGTGGCATCATGCGCCAGGCAAGAACACCCATGACCAAGATCAACAACAAACTGAGGTTGATGATCAGAGGATTACGAATGGAAAAACGTATGAGTCCCATTTAGTTAACAACAACCTTCTGCCCATCTTCCAGAGCAGCCACATCCCGTGAAACGATCAGATCACCTGCTTCAATACCAGAAACGATAAACCGATCTTTATCCCGACTTTTAATGATGACTGGAATTCGACGGGTATAATGATCCTTTTCTTTCTGATCCAGTCGAAAGAGATAGCTCTCACCGTTTTCTCTTAAAACAGCGGTGACAGGGACAACGAGTGCTCCAGTCATCGTCTTTCCAGTCAGTTGTACCTCACCTAATTGACCGGGAAACAAGCCCTTTTCGTTAAGCCTGATTTTCAGTGCATGTGTATTCGTTACTGGATCAGGATCTGACTGTAATGAAGTCAGCTTACCCTGATATTTCTTTCCATCAATGACGACATTAAGCACCTGCCCCAGTTCAAGAGCAGTGGCCTCTTTTCCTGTAGCATCAACAACGAGCTCAAGCTCATCTACCTGAACCAGCTCGATCACGGCTTGCCCAGTGGAGACATAATCACCCACACTGACATCAACCGAATTAACCGTTGCATTGATCGGAGATTTTAAAACTGTCCGCTGTAAATTTCGTTGTGCTTTATTAATCTCGACTTGACGCATTTTCAATCTGCTTTCAGCCGTTTTGACACTGTGTTGTAGCTGAGCCTGTTGTGATCTTTCACCTAATAATTGCCGTCTTGTTTCATCAATTTTTGATTGCGAAACCATTGATTGTTTTTTTAGTTTTTCCTGTCGATTTATTTCTCGCTGCAAAAGGGTTATCTGACGATTGACCAGATTGAGTAATTGTTGATCGCGTTCAATTGCCAGCCTTTCCTGTTCAAACTGAATCTCCATTTCTGACAAAACATCTTCAAAGTCACCCGATTCGATACGAACCAAATCATCTCCGGCACGAACCTTTTGTCCGGGTTCAACCAACCGCTCCTGTACCTGCCCGGAAACTTCAAAATGTAATTGTGTTCGTCGTACCGGAACCAGACGTCCAGTAATTTTTGTCAGTGGTATCACATCTTCCGTAGTAACCTTTGTGATCTCAACACGAACAGCTGGAATTTCCCGTAATTCTGCATGGACCTCTGGTCGATTCTTGTCCAGCCAGAACCAGGCTCCAGACATTAACGAAATAACCAGCACAAAAACAAAGAATGTAAATAATGACTTCATCAATACTAGGTTCCTGTATAGCCTTTATAGTCTGTTGCTCAAAGGGTAGAATGTTACATTATATTTGCGTTTAGTGGCGTCAGCAGCCGAAATACATCTTGAAAACATCAATAACACTAATAAAAACCAGCCAGATCATCCTCACTCTTGTTGTCTTTGCCCTGTTTTCAGGTGAGTGCCTCGCCGGAGATGTGGCCGATAGCGAACTCTGGAAGCTGTGTGGTGAGGAACCTGTCGATGCTGCATGGAAGCTTGAACAACCAGAAAAGATACTACAACCAGACTTTACCTCTATAGATGCCAATGAGATGGAAGTCACAAAAGAAGGGGTGACAACGCTGACCGGCAAAGTAGAAGTCAGGCACAACGACAATACCATTTTTTCTGATCAGGCGATCTATGATGAATCAAAAGAACATCTGGATATTAAAGGCAATATTAAGTTTTGGGGCGAAGGACTCTACTGGCATGGTGAGGAAGCGACTCTTGATCGTGAACAAAACATTTCCAGCTTTGAGAAGGGTGATTACCGTCTACTGGATAGACGTGGGCACGGCAAGGCCGAAAAGATCGTTGATAAACCAGATGCGGATATTACTCTACTGAAAAATGTTGATTACACCACTTGTCCCGGAGGCCCTGATGAT
>JALSSM010000171.1 GCA_026984275.1 Gammaproteobacteria bacterium | reverse complement strand
TTGGCCGCATCACCATTGATGATGTGGTTGATGTCATTCGAGATCAGGGTGATCACTCCCTGATGAGCCTGGCCGGTCTGGATGAAGATGATGATATGTTTGCGCCGGTTGTTGTCAGTGCACAGCGCCGGGCCGTATGGTTGGGAATCAATCTGGCGACAGCCTTTCTTGCGGCATGGGTTATCGGTCGTTTCTCGGCGACAATTGAACAACTGGTTGCGCTCGCCGTACTCATGCCGATCGTTGCCAGCATGGGCGGCATTGCGGGTAGCCAGACATTGACCATTGTGATCCGTGGCCTGGCTGTCGGCCAATTGGGACCGGCTAACTCAAGAGCCTTATTGCTTAAAGAAGTCGCTGTTGGCTTATTTAACGGTATCATCTGGGCCGCCGTTGTCGGACTGATCGCCGGATTATGGTTTAAGAATCAGTCACTGGGTGTCGTGATTGCTGCGGCCATGATCGTTAATCTTTTTGTAGCCGCATTTTTTGGTGCGGTCATTCCTTTATGGTTGAAAAAAATGGAGATCGATCCAGCACTCGCTGGCGGAGTCATCCTGACAACGGTCACCGATGTCATCGGATTTCTGGTTTTTCTGGGACTCGCGACTCTCTTTCTTGTCTAGGAGGCTGTCGAATTTTTCCTGAATCCGACAGCCTCCTAGAAAAAAAAACTCAAAAGTAGTAATTTAGCACTATGACACGAAAACTTTACATAAAAACCTTTGGTTGCCAGATGAATGAGTACGATTCATCTCGTATGGCTGATGCCCTGGGTGAGTCTCATGAACTTGAATTGACGGATGACCCCGAAGATGCAGACGTGTTACTGGTCAACACTTGCTCGATTCGAGAAAAAGCAGAAGAGAAATTATTCTCACAATTAGGCCGCTGGAATAAACTGAAAAAGAAAAATCCTGATCTTCTAATCGGTGTGGGGGGTTGCGTAGCCAGTCAGGAAGGCGATGCAATCTGGAAACGAGCACCTTACGTTGACATGATTTTTGGGCCACAGACCATGCATCGTTTGCCAAATATGCTGGATGAGATCAAAGCAAAAAAGATTCAGATTGAAAAGGTTGGCAGAAAAAAGGCACCCAGAGATCGAGTTATTGACATCAGTTTCCCGGAAATCGAAAAATTCGATAACCTTCCAGAACCACGAGCAGAAGGGCCGACTGCCTTTGTATCCATTATGGAAGGTTGTTCAAAATACTGTACCTATTGTGTCGTTCCTTATACACGTGGCGAAGAATTCAGCCGACCCTTTGATGACGTGATCGCAGAAGTTGCTGAGCTGGCTGAACAGGGTGTGCGCGAAGTCAATCTGCTGGGACAAAATGTGAATGCCTATCGAGGTGAAATGCACAATGGCAATGTGGCTGATCTGGCTTTATTAATTCGTTATGTGGCCGCCATTGACGGGATTGAACGTATTCGCTTTACGACTTCTCATCCGGCTGAATTTTCTGATAGTTTAATCGAAGCCTATGCGGATGTTCCTGAGCTTGTCAGCTTCTTACATCTGCCCGTACAACACGGATCGGATCGCATACTCGCCGCCATGAAACGTGGCTATACGGTATTGGAGTTTAAATCAAAGATCAGAAAATTACGCAAAGTTCGACCAGACATGACCATTTCATCTGATTTTATTGTCGGCTTCCCCGGAGAAACAGATGAAGATTTTACCAGGCTTATGGATCTGATCGCAGAAATAGATTTTGATCATTCATACAGTTTTATTTACAGCAAACGCCCAGGAACGCCCGCTTCAAATTTGCCTGACGATACACCTGACGAAGTAAAAAAACAGCGTCTGTCCATCTTACAGACCCGCATCCACCAGCAATCGATTAAAATCAGTCAGGCAATGATCGGCAATCTCGAGAAAGTCCTGGTTGAAGGTGTTTCGAAAAAAGATCCATCTCAGCTCATGGGCCGCACAGAAAATAATCGTATCGTAAATTTCGACGGTGACCGAAACCTCATCGGCCAACTGGTGGATGTGCGTATTACAGAAGCCTTGCCCAACTCGTTGCGTGCGGAACTTCCCTCTGAACCTGATCAACAAAAGTTGTCCGCATAATCATTGAATACTGCCCATCACAATATTAAGACATCACACCGTTCTTCCACCGATTTCGTTCTGGAACCTCAGGATAATGAGCGTCTGTCGAATTTGTGCGGCCAGTTTGATGATCACCTGCGTCAATTGGAACGAAGACTCGGTGTTGAAATCAATAATCGTGGCAACCTGTTTCATATTATTGGTGATCAGGGATCCGTTTCAGCGACTGAAAAAATCATTCAGGAATTATATGAATTAGCCGAGGAAACCGTTCTTACTCCCGAGGTTGTGCATCTTTACCTGCAGGAATCGGGCGTTGAGGAGCTGCTGGAAGAAGATGTCCCTGAACATGTCGTGATCCGGACCAAGCGTTGCCTGATCAAACCTCGAGGAGCCAACCAGAGACGTTACGTTAATAATATTCAACAGAATGATATTAATTTTGGTGTTGGTCCCGCCGGCACAGGTAAAACCTACCTGGCCGTCGCTTGCGCAGTTGAAGCGCTTGAACATGATCTGGCACGCCGTGTCATTCTGGTACGCCCGGCGGTTGAAGCCGGTGAAAATCTTGGGTTTCTTCCGGGAGATTTATCCCAAAAAGTTGATCCCTATCTACGTCCATTGTATGACGCACTTTATGAAATGCTTGGCTTTGAGAAAGTCGCAAAACTGATTGAAAGAAATGTGATCGAAGTTGCACCACTGGCATTTATGCGTGGCAGAACATTAAATGATGCCTTTATCATTCTCGATGAGGCTCAGAACACAACCGTCGAACAAATGAAAATGTTTCTGACCCGGACGGGTTATGGATCGACGGCTGTGATTACCGGTGATGTTACCCAGATCGACTTACCACGAGGCAAAAAATCCGGATTACGGCATGTGATCGATGTCCTGAAAGATGAAGAAGATATCAGCTTCACTTTTTTCAAATCACGGGATGTTGTCCGTCACCCACTGGTCAGCAGGATTCTCGATGCATACGAAGATTATGAACGAAAAGAGAAAATCGGTGATCTCTGAATGACGCTTGATCTGGATATTCAGCGCATGATTTCTGATCCAGAATTACCATCTGATGAGCAATTTGAAACATGGGTGGATCTGGCTCTGAAAGAAGGTGGCCGCGAGAACAATTCTCAACTGGCAATCCGCATTGTTGATGAAGATGAAGGTAAAAAACTGAATGAGCAATGGCGTCATAAAGAAGGGCCTACAAATGTTCTGTCATTTTCCATGTCCGGTCT
>JALSSM010000170.1 GCA_026984275.1 Gammaproteobacteria bacterium | reverse complement strand
GTCTTTCCTGACAGTGCTGACCAGTTGTTCGAATGATGATCGTCTGATCCAGAGTTCACCATCCAGTGGTTGATCAGGGAAACCTTGAGTGAACCATTCCGGCGCATGATAGGGATTCCCCTGTCGAGAGATCAGTTGCTTTCCATCCCAATACGCACGAACACCATCAAGTTTTTCACTGACCCAGTAGTCTTTAAGATTTTCAGTCCTTTGATAAAGCTTTGCGAGGGCGAGTTTTGGGGCTGGATCGGCGGAAGCTGTCTGTAAGGCGAGTACAAACAGTCCAATTGCCAGACAAATGCCATAAAGCGGCCTTAAAACATCCCTTTTTATCAATAATTCTTCCATGAATACCCTGCATGATAGTCGAAATGGCCGTTTTTGTGGGTAAAAAGCAAAAAATTACACCAGTTTGTAACATTTTATGTCACTGAAAAATGCCATTTATGAGAATTCACTTTAAGTAAGAAATCTAAGCGAATGATAGTAAAAAAGTAATTTTTTTGCTTATCGGAATTCTAGCTAAGTTGTTGTTAAAAAAGAAAGAATTACGACTTTTCATGCTTGACAGCAGGTATCAGTTGTACCATAGTTCAATAAATGGTGGGAGATTGTGGATCATCGTGGATCATTAGATGGTTAACAGGTGGATCACCAGAACGAGAATAATAACGGTTATGAAGGGGTTTCATGTTTAGTGGCAATAGCTCATTAAGTCTGGATAGCAAAGGTCGATTGGCGATACCCAGTCGATACCGTGCGCGTCTTGCCGAAATATGCGATGGCAATCTGATCCAGACCATCAACCCACTTGATCGTTGTGTCTGGATATATCCACAGTCTGAATGGGAAGTCATCGAGCCAAAGTTACGCCAGTTGTCGGATTTTGTGAAGGATAGTCGTCGAACCAAGCAGATGATGCTGGGGTATGCAGAAGAGTGCAGTCTTGATTCCCATGGCCGAATTCGGGTGACCTCCACATTAAAAGAGTTTGCAGGACTGGAGAAGCAGGCAGTCATATTAGGACAGGGTAACAAATTTGAGCTCTGGGATGAATCGGCCTGGAATACTCAGCACGACGAATGGTTGAGGAGTCTGGAAGATGATGCCGGTGCTCCTTCTGAAGCGTTACAACAATTGTCCCTCTGATGGAGGTGAAAAATGATGAGCAACAGCACAAACCGGTTTTATTGGAAGAAGTGTTGGAAGCCCTTTCGATTGTTGAAGACGGGATTTATATCGATTGCACTTTTGGGCGGGGAGGTCACACAAGGGCGATGTTAGAACAACTTGGAGATCAGGGAAGATTGATCGCGATTGATCGTGATCCGGAAGCAATTAAAGTGGGAAGGGCACTTGAATCTGAAGATCCACGTTTTTCTATTGAACAGGAAGCATTTTCAGCCTTAAAGACAATAGCTGATCAAAAGGGTATCACTGGCAAGGTCAACGGTATTCTATTTGATCTGGGGGTGTCTTCTCCACAACTGGACGATGCTGATCGCGGGTTCAGTTTTATGCGCGAAGGACCTCTGGATATGCGTATGGATCCTGATCAGTCCACTTCAGCGGCAGACTGGTTAGCGACGGCGACTGATCGTGAAATGGTCAGGGTGTTCAGTGAATATGGAGAGGAGCGGTTTTCCAGGCGGATCGCCAGAGCCATTATCGCAACGCGTGGAGAAACACCCATCAAAACCACAAAACAGTTGGCTGAACTGATCCGGGAAGTCACGCCTGACATGAGTAAACCCGGACAAAAGAGTATTCATCCGGCAACCCGTGTTTTTCAGGCGATCAGAATATTCATCAATGATGAGCTTGGTGAGATCAAAACGGTGCTTGATCAGGCGCTGGAAATATTGGCACCTGGAGGACGGCTGGCGGTGATCAGCTTTCATTCACTGGAAGATCGCATCGTCAAACGATTTATGAAAAAAGCGGCAGCCGGTGATGATTATCCACGTGAACTGCCGATCCCCGCGTCAATGATGAATCCGACGATGAAAATTATTGGCAAAATGATCAAGGCAGGTAAGGAAGAATTGGCAGAAAACCCGCGATCACGTAGTGCCACGTTGCGCGTTGCAGAGAAGGTGCCAACATGAGGTTTTCTTTCTTCCTTTTTATCGGCGCAATGGTTGTCTGGTCAGCTCTGAGTGTAGTACAGGCCAGACATGAAAGTCGAAAATTGTTTGTTGAACTACAACGATACGAAAAGCAACGGGATCGGATGACTGAGGAGTGGGGGCGTCTGCAACTGGAACAGGCCACCTGGGGTACTTATAGCCGAATTGAAGAAGTGGCTCGTGAGAAACTGGAAATGGAACTTCCTGCAACAGAAAACATTCACCTGGTGAATTATAAATGACAGAAACTGACTCACAATTTGATACACAATATACCGGCAGGCGCTGGTTTGTGTTGTGTCTGTTTCTGATCGCATCCGTGGGCTTGATCATGCGCATCGTTCAGTTACAACTGGTCAATAAAGATTTTCTGCAGGATCGTGGCAATGCCCGCTATTTACGAACGGTTTCAACTCCAGCACATCGAGGCGTGATCGAAGATCGAAATGGTGAACCTCTGGCGATCAGTACGCCGATCAGCACGATTGCCTGTAATCCTAAAAAAATGGTTCTTGATAAGTCTCGCTGGAATGAGCTGGCTAAAGCACTGGATATTCCACCAGCACGACTTGAAGAGATGATCACTAAACGGGCTAAACGTGAGTCGATTTATCTGAAACGTCAGGTCACGCCGGAGTTAGCCGAAAAAGTCATGGCGTTAAACATCCCCGGAGTTTTTAAGCAAAAAGAATATCGACGTTTTTATCCCACGGCGGATGTTGCGGCCCATGTCGTTGGTTTTACTAACATTGATGATCATGGACAAGAAGGGATAGAGCTTGCCTTTGATGAAATGCTGAGTGGAAAACCGGGTAAAAAACGGGTGATCCGTGATCTGGCCGGACACACCATTGAGAATGTTGAAAGTGTTGAGAAAGCAATACCTGGAAAAAATCTTACGCTGAGTATTGATAAACGAATTCAGTATCTTGCCTATCGTGAATTGACAGCCGCTGTTTTAGGCCACAAGGCTAAAAGCGGATCGATTGTGGTGATGGATGCCCACTCCGGAGAAATCCTAGCGATGGTTAATCAACCCTCTTATAACCCGAATAATCGGTATGAATTGAAGCCAGAATATTATCGGAACCGTGCTGTAACCGATGTCTTTGAGCCTGGTTCTACTATGAAACCATTTACCATAGCGACAGCTCTGGAGACAGGGAAATATAAGCCTGATACACCAATAGATACAC
>JALSSM010000169.1 GCA_026984275.1 Gammaproteobacteria bacterium | reverse complement strand
CTCGTAGAAATGAAGAAAGCAGCTCATATTTTTCACTCTCACACTGTTTTCTCTGATCAGGATTTGATGGATTGCAAACTAGTCATTGCCGCCACCAATAACAGGGAACTCAATCAACATGTTTCACAACTTGCCCATGAACGTAATCTTCCGGTCAATGTAGTCGATGATCCTGAACTCTGTAGTTTCATTATGCCTTCAGTAGTAGAACGGTTACCTGTACAGATCGCCATTTCGACAGGTGGTAATTCACCCGTATTAGCCAGATTATTACGTGCAAAACTCGAAACCCTGATCCCTTCTTCTTATGGCAGACTGGCTGAACTCATGGGCCAATTTCGTGATCAAGTAAAAAACCAGATCCCGGATTTTCATCAACGTCGTCATTTCTGGGAGAATATCTTGCAGGGTCCTGTTGCTGAACTACTTTTTTCGGGACAGAGAGATGCGGCACAAAAAAAACTGGAAAGTCTCCTTAGCAATCCTGAACAATCTCAAACGGAGGCTGGAAATGTTGCATTAGTTGGTTGTGGACCTGGCGATCCCGATCTGCTTACATTCCGGGCTTTACGCCTGATGCAACAGGCAGATGTCGTACTTTATGACCGCCTCGTCGCACCTGCAATAGTTGATTTGACCAGAAAAGATGCGGAAAGAATCTATGTTGGTAAGCAACGTGATCAGCATACGATTCCTCAGGAAAATATTAATGAATTATTAGTGCGGCTGGCCAAAGAAGGCAAACGGGTCGTCCGACTGAAAGGTGGTGATCCTTTTATCTTTGGTCGTGGTGGCGAAGAGATACAATCACTTGCATCCGAAGGAGTTTCTTTCCAGGTTGTCCCCGGAATTACAGCCGCATCAGGCTGTGCCAGTTATGCTGGCATCCCTTTAACACACAGAGATTATGCGCAATCCTGTCTGTTCGTAACCGGACATCTTAAAGATGGTAGCGTTGATCTGGACTGGGAATCATTAGCACATGAAAATCAGACCATTGTCATTTATATGGGACTGGTCGGCCTGAGAAAAATATGCCAGGAGTTAATTGATCATGGCATGCCTGAAAATATGCCAGTTGCACTGATCCAGCAAGGCACAACCATTGATCAGAAGGTTCTGACGGGAACACTCCAGACCTTGGCTGAGATCATAGAAAAACAGTCCATCAAACCACCAACACTCATTATTGTTGGAGAAGTCGTTAAATTACACGACACTCTCAGCTGGTATGAACCTCAGGAACTGTGAACGACCATTTTGCTCTGAAATGCGGTTGGCTCTGAAGCCAGATCATTTACAACTTCGTGCACATCTTTAGCATAAATTAACTGTTTTTCTTCCAGGCTCCCAAACAAGAGCACCCTGTCACATAACACATTGATTTTTCTTGGTATTCCATTTGTATATTTATGGATTTCGGAACAAGCTTCCCTGGTGAATATTTCATATCCGGTGAAACCAGCATGTTTGAGGCGATGATAGATATAGTCATACACTTCATCTTCAGATAAAGGTTCCAAGTGGTATGATGCGATCACACGTTGTCTCAGCTGCTCCATCCCCGCACCTGAAACTTTCTCTCTGAATTCTTCCTGGCCGAGTAAAAAAGTCTGTAACAATGGCACATTATCAATCATAAAATTTGACAACATTCTCAACTCTTCTATCGTTTTAACTGGAAGGTTTTGCGCTTCATCAACAATTAACAGCACACGTCGGTTGCTGTCATGACAAGCCTGCAGGAACTTTTGAATCATCTTCAGAAGCATGGGCTTGGACGTTTTTTCACTGTAAGGAAGACCAAACACATTACAAACAAGTCCCAAAATACCCGCTGCACCCACATTAGTGGAGACTAACTGGCCCGATACAATTTCTTCTGGATTCAGTTCGGAGAGTAATGCCCCCGCAAGCGTGGTTTTACCGACTCCAACCCCACCTGTGATAATAATAAAACCTTCTTCTCGACTGATACCAAACCGTAAGTATGCAAGCGCCCGTTTATGCCCTGCACTGTCAAAGAAAAAATCAGGGTTTGGGCTCAGCTTAAAAGGACTAGTCTGTAAGTGGTAAAAATGTTCGTACATTTGAACGTGCAAGATCCATATTGTTTGTCGTCGTATTGAACAACATATCGGCAACAAGCTGCGAGTCTTTAATTTTTTTATAAGAAGAATTTATTGAGCACTACAACGGGGAAAATAACGAATTGATTGATTTTTTATATTAAAATCATGCTGTTAGATTAGTTTTTATTTAGCTTAAGGGCAACTGAATTAATACAATATCGAAGTCTGGTCGGCATCGGCCCATCTTTGAAAACATGTCCAAGATGGGCATCACAAGTTGAACAGATAACTTCTTTTCTAATCATTCCATGACTGTAGTCATTTCTTTCAGAAATTTGTTCGAGATCGACAGGTAATGAGAAACTTGGCCACCCACAACCAGAATCAAATTTTGACTCCGAGCTGAATAAAGGTTCACCGCAACAGACACAGCAATAGACCCCCCGTTCATCACAGTCTGTATATTGACCGGAAAAAGGTCTTTCTGTAGCGCTCTTTCGACACACCTCAAATTCTTCTTTTCCGAGAACTTTTCGCCATTCATCATCTGTTTTTATGATCTTCTTTGGAATCTTCTGCCCCATGCTCTCCTCCTTGGATTAATAATTACCATGGAACGAATACAAGCCCTCTGGCCAGTTTCAACTATACTATTAACTATACCCTAGAATCAGATGCTAGAACAATTTGTAAGATTTAGTAAAATAATGCATTATTAGCCCATTCTACTGGGGAGAAATAAGATGCGAGTTGCACTACTGGAAGACGATTTAGATCATGCTAACCTGATCGTTCAATGGCTTACGAATGCTGGACATCACGTTGAACATTTTGATAGCAGCCATAAATTTATACGTCAGATCAAAAATGATAGCTATGATTTACTTATTCTCGACTGGTTAGTACCAGAAATGAGCGGGATAGAAGTTCTCAAATGGATCCGGGAAAATATTGACTGGCCTGTTCCAATCATGTTCGTTACGGCAATGGATCGAGAAGACGACATTGTTAGTGGTTTACAGGCTGGTGCTGACGATTACATGATCAAACCTATCAAGCAACGTGAACTTCTGGCTCGAATGAAAGCGGTAGAAAGACGTTCACTTTCAATCAGTGATGATGAAGATATCGTTGATCTGGACCCCTTTCAGATTGATAAAACAAACCGTTCTATCCGGCGTGATGGAGAGGCGATTGAACTAACTCAGAAAGAATATGAACTGGCATTATTCCTGTTTCGTAATCAGGGCCGTGTT
>JALSSM010000168.1 GCA_026984275.1 Gammaproteobacteria bacterium | reverse complement strand
CATTGATAGAGGTAAAGGCTACAGTCATTAACAATCAACATTTAAATTGCTAGCTGAACAAGAGTATAGTGCTTCGCTTGTGTAATCGATTGCAGAATAATGTCACCATCTTCAGATAATAATAAAAATAAGCCCACTGAAAAGTCCTCAAACCATAGCCTTTCTAATTTGCTTGGTGCTTCATCCTTTATTTTTGCCTGTCGAATATCCGGAGCCGGACTGGCTTTTCTTACCCAATTGCTTCTGGCCAGATGGATGGGAGCCTATCAACTTGGAATTTTTTTCTATGCCTTTTCATGGATGATTATTCTTTCAACCATTATCGGGATCGGTTATGAATCAGCTTCTTTCCGGGTGATTGGTCGTGCACTCAGTGAGCAACGTTATGATCTGATCCGTGGTTTCATTATCAGAGGTAGACAAATCCTGCTTTCTTCAGGATTTATAACGATCCTGCTATTGGGTGGTATCCTTCTAAGCTTTGATGGTATCGTCAATCCTGATTCTCAAAAGACTTTATTGATTGCTCTGATCATCGTTCCTGTCTATCTCATTGCCGTTTTTCACGAAGCTGTTTCACACGCATTTTCCTGGTTTGCCATGATGGCTTTACCGAATATTGTCATACGTCCTTTGCTGACATTGATCCTGGTTGCTATTACCTGGTACAGCACCGGAACATTGGATGCAGAAACCGTGATGTCGTACCAGTTGGTCGCAATGCTGACAGTCGTCCTGATCCACTACCTTCTTTTCAGAACAAAACTAACGAAAGAAATTGGTAAACCTCAGCCTTCTTTCATGACACGATCCTGGGTAAGAATAGGTATTCCACAGCTGGTTCCTGTTCTTTTTATTGGATTCCTGGCCGAAATCAATGTCGTCATGGTTGGTTTTTTTCTACCTCCTGATCAGGTGGCCATTTTCAGTATTGCTTTCAGAGTTGCCATGTTGATCAGTTTTATGATCTTCGCCGTGGACAGTATGTTTCGGCCAAAAGCCGCTCTTTTTTATGCCGATCAGGATATGCCTGCACTCCAGAAACTCACTTCTCAGAGCACTCAGCTCATGTTCTGGCCTGGTCTGTTTTGCGTTATTTTATTCATTGTTTTTGGGAAATTTATTCTGGGAATTTTTGGTGAAGAATTTGTTGCTGGATACGAAATCTTTGCTTTGCTTGCGTCGAGTCAATTGATCATCATTTCTATTGGACCTGTTGCCAGCCTGCTGAATGTGACAGGGCATCAGGATTACAGCATGATGGTCTTTGGTGTTGCCCTGATTATCCTTTTAATTCTTGATGCAATACTCATCCCGATATTTGGCATGAATGGGGCAGCGATCGCTGTTGTTCTGGTGACCGCTTTCTGGAATATCTGGATGCTGATCCTTGTTAAGCGAGTTTTAAAGATCCATCCGAGTGTTCTTTCATTTGCTCACGAATATAAATAAAGGAGATTCTCCAACTTCTATCATTCCATTAGTCATAGGCTCTGGCTTTCCAACAGCATTGGTGATGCTTGCCTTGTCAGGATCTAAGCCAAGCTTTTTAAGCTGCACTTTTCTTTTGCCAGGTGTTCGATTCCAAACCACAAAAAGTGTTCCGGTCTGATCCTCAAACCTGTAAACCAGCACATGCTCATTAACTTTACTCATTCCTGCCGGCTGTTTATCTTTAAGCAGAGAATAAAGGTGGACATAAGCTAGATAAACTGGCTTCGGATAACCTTTGTAATCAATCAGGCCAAAATGATTTTCAGCATCGTCTCTATCTGGCTCCTGATCTCTGTAGTTGTACCAGAATATTTTCTGAACCCCTTGCTGGAAAGCAATAACGTGCAGCTTGATCATATATGAGACTGATTGTGATCGGCTTAATCCATGAACCTTGATTCCCTCGTCAGGGTAGCCAAAGAAATGATCCTTATAATGTCCATGATGTGGAGCCCCAACTTCCGTAAACCAGATCGGAAACGTCTGATCCGTTTTTTTCATCTCATTTCTGACCTTATCCAGATAAGCAGCAATCCAGGTTTCCGGGGGTGGGAAATCTGGCCAGTTGTATGGATGTAATGAAAGAATATCAAAATATTGTGCGGCCTCACTCTTCAGAAAAAGACGAACCGGTTTTATATCCAGCTCGGCAACCTGGTAAATCAGTTTAATGTCATTGGGACTGATCTGATCGGCAGCCTGCCTGACAACAGCTGCTTTCGCAGCCAGATTTTGCCAGTAACAGGGTTGTTGGAAACGAGCTTGCAGGTTTTCTTCGATCCCCAACTCCCAGTGTTTAACTCGTGGATCAGCTCTGAAATACTGACTGACTTTTACGCTTAATCTGTCCAGTTGATCATCTGAGATCGGGAAATCATCATCACTCTGCCACTCATCATCAATGATAATGGGGAGTTCCTGAAAACCGCTATTGAGGCGCTCACTGATCTCATTTTTCCATTCCTGCGAGGTCACTGTTTTCCAGGTCATTGTCTTGATCCAGGCAGGCATGAAAGGATCATTGAGATCAGTATGGACTGTCCCAAAACGTTCCGTTTCACCAGCTTGCCTCCCTGGAATCCTGGCCGGATCAATCATTCCAAAACCGAATTCCAGCGCTTCACCCTGTTCTCGATCATTGATGACAACTTCTTCGGTCGCCGTAAAAACAAGACCATAATATCCCGGGACTGTTGATGGTAACCTGAGAAAAGTGATCATAGCTGTCAGTGGTTTCTTATCTGTCAGGGGGTGGCCAAGATAATCACGCCATTGATAGTACACAGGAAACGTTTTACTACGCGATAAGACAATCGAGAAAGTTTTTTCCTGATCAGAATGAATGTGGAATGGTGTGGTATCTACCACATCAATTATCGCCTTCTCTATTGCCTGAAGCGGG
>JALSSM010000167.1 GCA_026984275.1 Gammaproteobacteria bacterium | reverse complement strand
AATCATTTCTTCAAAAGGAAGTTGATGTGCATGACGCACCAGTTGAAAAGTATGCTGGATTCTTTCCAGACCCTTGAGTGCAAGAAATTCTGTCTGAACCGGTACGAGAACACGATCACTGGCGGCCAGGGCATTGATCAGTAAAACGCCTAACATGGGAGGACAGTCGATGATCACATGATCAAAATGGCTACCCCAGCGATTCAATGCATTTTTGATCACCATTCCCATTCCACCACGCGAACCAAATTGTCGATCAAGAGAAACCAGTGATGTTGATGCGGGTAATAAACTCAGTTTTGGAATGGCGGTACGTTGTAATATCGAGGCCATTGAAATCCTGGTCTCGTTAGCTGCAGCCTGAAAAAGAGAGTAAACACTATCTTCAATCGAATCCGGATCAAACCCGAAATAACTGGTCATCGATCCATGAGGATCCAGATCGATGATCAATGTTTCCTTCCCTCTTTGTGCAAGAATACCTGCAAGAGAAACGGCCGTGGTTGTTTTTCCTACCCCCCCTTTCTGGTTTGCTACTGTCCAGACTTTCATTCTTCAAAACCCTCCGGACCCGGTCGTTGAATTGAATGGAGAAATTCAGTTTGCTGATTTTTTTCTTCAGAATCTCTGATCATATTTTTTTCTGCGTCTGCCTGTAATTGAGATGCATCCGTTGAAATCATGATGACAATTCGTCGGTTTTTATTTCGCCCTGCGGCTGTTGAATTATCCGCGATCGGTCGGTATTCACCATACCCCACTGCGGCCATGCGTCGCGGATCAATATTTTTTTTTGTGAAATGATTAACAACACTGGCAGCACGGGCAGCCGATAACTCCCAGTTGGATGGGAATACAGCTGTTCTGATCGGACGATCATCCGTAAATCCTTCAACACGAAGTGGGTTCTTAAAACCAGCCAGCACATCAACCAGTTGATCGAGCACGGGAGCGGCCTTAGCAGACAACTTTGCTTCACCACTACCAAATAAAACCTGACTGCTCATATTGATCTCAACCCATTTTTCATCAAGACGAACTTCAAATCCGGCTTCTTCCAGTTTCTCGGCAGCGCCTTTAAGTTGTTCGACGATTTCTTCACCATCTTTATAGCCTTCAGGAATTTCGTTCTCTCCTGCAGAAGGCGTTTCAAATTCTGTTTGTGGTTTGTAATCTGGAAGTATGCCTTCACCTGATCGGGCTTTCTCCGGATCTAATGATTTTAAAAGCTCACCGATCTGAACAGGTTCAAGACCACGTAATGGATTTTCTCTAAAAGCATCTTCCATGGAAGAAGACAAGACTCTGAATTTGCCCTCATTGACAGAAGATACAGAATACATAACAACAAAAAAGGCAAATAACAGCGTTATAAAATCTGCATAGGAAACCAGCCATCGTTCATGGTTCTCATGTTCTTCTTCATGACGTCGATTACGCATTGTTATCTCAGTCCATATCCATGATGGATAGTGTTTGTTTAATATAAAATATCAAAGTCATTCCCCCTCAAGAATGATCTTTTTTAATTCAGGAATGCTTCAAGTCGAAGTGCAATCACCTGTGGGTTTTCACCCTCTGCAATGGCAATTAACCCTTCAGTGAGCATTTCCTGATAGCGTGATCGTTGACGAACAAGACTTTTTAATTTGCTGGCTGCAGGTAATAAAAATAAGTTAGCAATTCCTACGCCATAAATTGTGGCGACAAAGGCCACGGCTATCCCGCCCCCCAGTTTACTTGGATCAGAGAGATTACCCATCACGTGAATCAGCCCCATCACAGCACCAATAATCCCAATCGTTGGTGCGTAACCGCCCATTCCTTCAAATACTTTTGAGGCCTGAAGATCACGATCTTCCTGAGCCATAATTTCCAGTTCCATGGTGTTCCGAACGACTTCTGGTTCATTACCATCGACCAATAATTGCAGACCTTTTCTGGAGAAAAGATCGGGCTCAGTTTCTGAGATTTTTTCTAGCCCCAGCAACCCTTCACGACGAGCAACATTACTCCAGTTCAAAATCTTATCCAGTGATTCCTGCATCGGTAATATGGGTGGTTTAATTAACCACGGGATCATTCGCAGTGATCGCAAAAATATATGCAGTGGTGACTGCACCATGATGGCCCCAAATGTGCCACCTGCTACGATCAGAAAGGCTGGACCATTGATCAATGTACTCAGGTGACCACCTTCAAGGAACTGTCCAAGAATGATCGCACCAAAAGCAACAATAATCCCGATAAGTGTTAAAAAATCCATGGCTTATATTTCCTCAACCAAAGCTTGATCAGTGTTTTTTCCCATAGACAGGCATAAGGCTTCACCGATCCGTTCGATAGAAATAATTTGATCAGTTAGACCCGCTTTCGCAACAGCCATCGGCATTCCATAAACAACTGATGTTGCTTCATCCTGTGCCCAGATCGTTGAACCATCATGCTTTAATTTTCTGGCACCTTCACACCCATCGGAACCCATTCCCGTCAGAATCAGCGCCAGCACCTTACCCAGAAAAACTTCAGCAAGAGATTGATACGTAACATCAATGGAAGGTCTATAATTCATATTTTGATCACCTTCCTTAACCTCTAACAAAACCTCTCGTCTACTTTTTCTGACTGTTGTTTGTAAGCCACCGGGTGCAACATAGGCATGCCCCGGAAGTAAAACATCTCCATCCTCGGCCTGTTTTACAGATAGATTACAAATCTGGTTCAATCGTTCAGAAAACATTGGCGTAAAATTCCCCGGCATATGTTGGATAACGAGGACAGGCAGTGGAAAATTCTGTGGGAGATTTTTTAAGACTTTTTGAACGGCTACCGGTCCACCAGTCGAGGCACCAATAGCAAGAATATCGTAATCTTCCAGCCTTGTTTTTATCGTCCTTATTTCTCTGTTATTGATACTTTCCTGAAAAATATTTTTCCTTTTTTGTGCAACAGAAATGACTTTTTTACAAATCTCCCGGCCAGCCTGCTCCCGGTGCTCAACAATCTCATGAAAATCCTTGGTCAAAAAATCGACAGCCCCTGCGTCCATTGCATCAAAAGTGGCTTTTGCTCCCCTTTTCGTTGCTGAAGAAATCATCAAGACAGGTGTTGGGCATTCAGACATGATTTTCCGAACGGCCGCGATACCGTCCATGACGGGCATTTCAATATCCATTGTGATCACATCAGGCTTCAGTGCCTTTGTTTTTTCGATCGCCTGTTGTCCATCTGCTGCAATTCCGACAACTTCAATTGCCGGATCAGCATCCAGCACTTCCTGTAATCGGTGCTGGTAAAAAACGGAGTCATCAACGACCAGGACACGGATCTTCATCGACTAATATCTGCTGGCGTAAT
>JALSSM010000166.1 GCA_026984275.1 Gammaproteobacteria bacterium | reverse complement strand
TGGTCAAAAACGGTAAACGTTCTTTCGTATGGCTGGCTCCCAGATCCTTGGCCAGATCAGAAGTTCCCATCACCAGCGCTCTGATCCGTTTACTGGCTGTAGAGATCTCTTCGGCGTGTAACATACCGCGAGGTGTTTCCATCATGCACCAGATCTCCATCTCTTCGGCATCAAATTCATTGAGGATATTCTCTGTCTGCCGCACCATATCACCGCTTTCCACTTTTGGGATCAGTACCGCAGTTGCGCCACTGCGAGCTGCATAAACCAGATCGCCATAACCCCAGGACGAGGCCAGGGAATTAACCCGGATCACCACCTGCCGATTGCCAAAACCACCTTTTTTGACGAATTCACAAACCCGTTCACGAGCTTCAAGTTTTGCCCCCGGTGCAACGGCATCCTCCAGATCGAAAATAATCCCATCGGAAGGGATTGTTTTGGTCTTCTCCATTGCATGTTCGTTAGAACCGGGCACATAAAGCACACTACGTAAAGCAAGGAAGGTTCTGGGCATTGTTTGACTCCGTTAGCAATTCATTAAAGAACCGCCTATTGTGCACCGCAACAATTTATTTTTCAATCCCTGGACTCGAGAAAGCAATTACTCATACTCAATTAACTTAAACTCACTTGTCACTGGATCCATGCGATGTAACTCCCCTTTTGCAACACCAAAATACCAGCCATGCAATTGTAGTGTGTTATCGACCACACGCTCTCTGATCCAGTCAAAAGTCATAAGGTTACGCAGGCTTAAACGTACGATTTCATACTCCAGAGCCAGTTGTGTATCTACCTTCTCATCTCGATTGCCGATACTGAGAATATGATCGCGTGCTTCAGTCGCCGTTTCCATCCAACTGGTCAAAAAATCATCTTGCGATTCAGTTTCAACCGTTTCCAGTAACAGTTTTACACCACCACATTGTGCATGACCCATGACGATAATATGTTCCACTTCCAGATGTCGGACTGCAAATTCAATAGCGGCACTGGTGCCATGCTGTTTACCATCGGGTGAATATTTTGGAACAAGGTTCGCAACATTGCGCACCATAAAGAGTTCACCCGGACGTGCATCGGTAATAATCGACGGGTCACATCGGCTGTCACAACAGGCGATGAATAGCACACGAGGCTTCTGCCCTTCTTTTTCCAGTTGTAAGTAAAGCTCACGTTGATGCTGATACTCATTTTTCTTGAAACGGCTATAACCATCAAGTAGTGATTTAATACCCATATTATTCTCTCATTTTAATTTATTAGGGTACTCTGAATAATTCATCTCTGAATTATTCAGATTTCCAGAATTTTTTATAATCTGAATATTCAAAATGACGGATCAGTTCCAGCTTTCCATCATCTTTTTTAAGATAAACATCTGGCAAATTAATGCCATTAAAGCGACTTGCCTTGACCAGTGAATAGGCTCCCACATTTAGAAGAGTAATTCGTGATCCAATTTGCAATGGGTGGGGAAAATTATATTCCCCAAACAAATCTCCACTCTTACAACTGCAGCCAGCCAGAATACCGTTCCATATTCCATTACTGACGGCTTCTTTTATGGTGGGTGATTGCTGATATTCGAAAATTTCCGGATGATGGCTGACAGATGAGTCCAGGACTGCGATGTTCTTTCCTTCGCTCTCAAACAAATCGATCACTTCTGTCACCAGTTCACCGGCATCACCGATAATGCCTTTTCCAGGCTCAAAAAACACTGTCAGGTCATATTGATCAGATAGTCTGCAAACAATTTTGTCAAACTCTTCAATCATAGCTTGATCAGTAAAAACATAACCACCACCCAGGTTGATCCACTCAAGTTGATGTAAGAGGTTGGCCAGTTTTGCTTCAATTTTTTCGATTGTTTCTCTGAGTGGTTCGATATTCTCTGATCCGAACATGCTATGAAAATGTAGTCCGGACAATCCCTCTAATCCCTGAACCTGATCAATAGACACACCGAGTTTTGAATACTGTCGGCAGGGATCGTATCGATCATCATTGAGAAAAGAAAGTTGCGGATTTACTCTGATCCCAGCCTTGATCGAGTCACCGAGATACTCACTGAATCGTTGCCACTGGTTCAGAGAATTGATACTCAAATAATCACACACTTTAACGAGTTCACCCAGCTCTTCTTCTCGAAAACCTGGCGTGGTGATATGAATAACGCCCTGATCATCCATCACTTCTCGCGCCAGCTTTGCTTCAAATAAGGAACTTGTCGAGAATCCATCCACATAAGGCAACATCGCCCCAAGCACAGCGGGAATTGGTAATGCCTTGATCGAATAAAGTAATTTAAAGCGAGTTTTTTGTCGTAGATCAGAAAATTGTTTCAATCTCGCGGTAAACTTGGGCACATCAAAAATATAAGCAGGGGTATTCATCACGTATATTGTAGCCCTGCTCTTGATAAATCAGAAACAGGCCTCATCATTAATGTCATCTATAAAAAATTGAAAGGAGAGTTGCAATGCGACCCGATAAAATGACAACAAAATTTCAGCTGGCTCTGGCCGATGCACAAAGCCTGGCACTGGGACGTGATCACCAGTTCATTGAGCCGGTGCACTTGTTGACTGCCCTGCTTGATCAGGAAGGCGGTACAGTGCGCCATCTACTGGCACAGTCTGGTGTCAATGTGAATGCACTACGCTCAAAGCTGGGTGAAGAGCTGGATCACATGGCCAGTGTCGAAGGTGCTGGTGGTGAGGTTCATATCTCTCGTGATCTGGAACGCTTACTGAACCTGACTGACAAGATAGCCCAGAAGCGTAATGATCAATATATCTCCAGTGAGTTATTCGTACTGGCAATTCTGGATGATGGCAAGAATACACTTGCACCACTACTGACCGAGGCTGGCGCGAACAAAGCCGCATTGGAACAGGCCATTGACACCATTCGTGGAGGTGAGGCCGTTAATGATCCTAATGCTGAAGAAAACCGGCAGGCGCTGGAAAAATATACCATCGATGTCACCGAAAGAGCCGAACAGGGCAAACTCGATCCGGTTATCGGTCGTGATGATGAGATCCGCCGCACCATTCAGGTCTTACAACGACGCACGAAAAATAACCCTGTCCTGATTGGTGAACCCGGTGTCGGTAAAACCGCTATTGTTGAGGGACTTGCCCAACGTATCGTCAACGGTGAGGTACCTGAAGGCCTGAAAAACAAACGTTTATTATCACTGGATATGGGAACATTGATCGCCGGTGCCAAATTCCGCGGTGAATTTGAAGAACGTTTGAAAGGAGTTCTTAATGATCTGTCCAAACAGGAAGGTCAGGTCATTTTATTTATTGACGAACTCCATACCATGGTTGGTGCAGGTAAAGCTGAA
>JALSSM010000165.1 GCA_026984275.1 Gammaproteobacteria bacterium | reverse complement strand
CAACGCATAGTTAATCTCAGATCAAAGAATCGTCTTGAAATATCAGATTTATCAAAAGACGACCACCTCAATTATTTTATAATGATCAAAGGATGAGAAAGCTTACTTACCTGTTTATGATTGTTTCTTTTGGCTTAAGGGCTGGCGAAGCAGATATTGTGAATGTTAAAGTTAAACATTCATTTGATCGTGTTTATAACTTTGATGTGACAGTAAAACATCAGGATGAAGGTTGGGAACACTTTGCAAATGGATGGGAAGTAGTCTCTCCTGAAGGCAAAATTATTGCTGTCAGACCTCTTCGACATCCCCACGTTAATGAACAACCATTCACACGCTCCATGCCAGTTAAAATACCACCGGGCATGACGGAAGTCATAATAAGAGCCCATGATTCTGTTCACGAATATGGTGGTTGTGAGCTAACTGTGAAACTTCCACTTCCAAATTCAGCTACGGGATCTACTGATGCAAACTGAGGAGTCTGATTATCGTCCATTAGCCGATCGGATGCGTCCCAGGGTTATAGATGATGTCATCGGTCAGGATCATCTGCTTGGTCAGAACAAGCCATTAAGATTGGCTGTAGAGTCTGGGCGATTACATTCAATGGTATTCTGGGGACCACCTGGGACGGGTAAAACAACACTTGCCAGACTGGTTGCGCAAAAAGCTGATGCACAGTTCCTGACTATTTCTGCCGTACTGGGTGGAGTCAAGGATATTCGATCAGCAATTGATCTGGCAAAACAGACAAAAGAGGCCTATGGCAAACATACTGTTTTGTTTATTGATGAAGTTCATCGTTTTAATAAAGCTCAGCAGGATGCCTTTTTACCTCACATAGAAGATGGCACGATCACTTTTATTGGAGCAACTACTGAAAATCCATCGTTTGAATTAAACAATGCGCTATTATCCCGCGTCCGTGTCTATGTTTTAAAATCTCTTGAAACGGTTCATATCAGACAGATCATTGATGTCGCTCTTGAAAAATCACAGTCTGAGATGGCTGAGAATTTACGTGAGATGCTGGCCCTGGCAGCCGATGGTGATGGTCGTAAAGTATTGAACCTGCTTGAAATAGCGACAGATCTTGCGGATGATGGACAGATTACTGAGGAACATCTACAACAGGTACTTGCTGGTGGAGGGTTACGTCGATTTGATAAGGGTGGCGAGGCGTTTTACGATCAGATTTCAGCCTTGCATAAATCAGTCAGAGGATCAGATCCAGACGCCTCACTTTACTGGTTTGCCAGAATGGTAGATGGTGGTTGTGACCCTTTGTATATTGCACGAAGAGTCGTTCGTATCGCTTCGGAAGATATTGGTAATGCTGACCCACGAGCAATAAGGATTGCACTCGATGCCTGGGAAACACAAGAAAGATTAGGTAGTCCGGAAGGTGAGTTAGCGATCGCACAGGCAATTGTTTATCTTGCTTCAGCACCAAAGAGTAATGCAGTTTATAAAGCCTGGCATCTGGCTTTACAAGATGCCAGTCAGCATGGATCATTAGAAGTCCCAATGCATCTTAGAAACGCACCTACAAAAATGATGAAATCGATGGACTATGGTCAAGGATATCGATATGCACACGATGAGCCTGATGCCTATGCTGCAGGAGCAAATTATTTTCCTGAAGCATTAAAAGGCCGACGCTATTATAATCCTGTACCAAGAGGTCTTGAGATCAAGATCAGCGAAAAACTGGCACGTCTGAAAGAACTGGATACTAAAAAAAGAAAATTATGACGCAGTTATTATTTATTGCTATTGGTGGAGCGATCGGTGCCGTTTTACGGTTTTCAGTTTCCAATGGTGTTTATGGCATGTTGGGTAGAGGATTTCCCTGGGGAACATTCGTTGTTAATGTTTTGGGATCATTAGTCATGGGATTTCTTTATGTCATGTTTATTGAAAGAATGACGGTGAGCGTTGAAATGCGATCAATGATTCTGATTGGATTGCTGGGTGCATTTACTACGTTTTCGACATTTTCTATAGAAACATTGAACTTGATTGAATCAGGTGATCTGGTTCCAGCAGGCATCAATATGTTTTTGAGTGTATTTTTCAGTGTAACTGCCTGTTGGCTTGGGTTGTTATTAGGAAGGCAATTATGAATGAAAATGAAACGGACAGGGATGTGATTATTGTTCGTGTTTATCTGACAGAAGGTGAAAAGAAGTTGAAACAAATTCTTTCTTATCTTCATGATGAACATCGGGTTCAAGGTGTTACCGTATTCCGTGGGATCGCAGGCTTTGGTTCTTCAGGAGAGATGCATTCATCCGCTTTGCTGGATTTATCGCTCGATCTACCACTGGTTGTTGAATTTTTTGATCAACCAGAAAAATCATCACAAATTATAGAAAATCTGAAAACATTGCTTGAACCAGAGCACATAGTATTTTGGCAAGCGAAAACGGCTATAAAAAATTAAAGGAAAGGAACTAAAAAGATGATCGATCCGCAATACTTGCGAAACAATCTGGATGAAGTGGTTGAAGTATTGAAACCACGTGGCTATGTGTTTGATAAAGACACGTTTTTCAGCCTCGAGCAAGAACGTAAAAAACTTCAGGTAGAAACTCAGACCCTGCAGCAGGAAAGGAATGCCCGCTCAAAAGCCATCGGTCAGGCTAAGGCCAAAGGTGAAGATGTAGAGCCCATCCTCGCTGAAGTCGCTAATATGGGTGATCGACTGAAAGCATGTGAAGAAAAACTGAATGAAGTACAGACAAAACTTAGTGCGATCATGATGGAAATTCCAAATATACCGCATGAGTCTGTACCACAGGGCAAGACTGAAGAAGACAATGAGGAAATCAGACGTTGGGGTGAAAAGCCTGAATTCGCTTTCGAACCGAAAGATCATGTTGATTTGGGTGCAGGTCTTGATCAAATGGATTTTGAGACAGCCGCAAAAATAGCTAGCTCCCGTTTCGTTATTATGAAAGGGCAGATCGCACAACTTCATCGTGCTCTGGTTCAGTTTATGCTCAATACACACACACAGGATCATGGTTATACTGAGGTCAATGTTCCATTTCTGGTTAATGCCGATAGCATGCGAGGAACAGGGCAGTTACCCAAGTTTGAGGAAGACCTGTTCGCTATTCCTGAACATGGATTTTATTTAATCCCGACAGCCGAAGTGCCAGTGACCAACATTGTCAGGGATGAAATTCTTGATCATAAAGACATGCCGCAACGATATGTTTGTCATACACCCTGTTTCAGATCTGAGGCTGGTTCATATGGCCGTGATACCCGGGGTATGATCAGACAGCACCAGTTTGAGAAAGTGGAACTGGTACAAATGGTTCGGCCTGAGGATTCATGGCAAATATTGGAAGAGTTGACCAGCCACGCCGAGGCGATTCTACAAAAGCTTGGATTGCATTACCGTGTGGTTACACTTTGCACGGGCGATCTGGGATTTTCAGCAGCTAAAACTTATGATATTGAGGTCTGGTTACCATCACAGAATACCTTTCGTGAAATATCTTCCTGTAGTAATTTTGAGGATTTCCAGGCCCGCCGGATGAAAGCACGGTGGCGTAATCCAGAGACAGGTAAACCAGAATTATTGCATACGCTGAATGGATCAGGACTTGCGGTTGGCCGTACACTGCTCGCCGTTATGGAAAACTATCAGGATACTGATGGAAGAATTCATATACCTGAGGTCTTACAACCTTATATGGGTGGTCGTGAGATAATTGGATAATTTATCTGAAGATAGCATCAGAAGACAGGATCAAGATAATCCAGTTCTTCATATTCCATCTCATCAAACTCATCTTGTAAGACTTGATCAATAATATTCTGGACACGACATTCCTCTGATATATCGATGACCAGATCATCAAACATGTCCATGATCGACTGGGTTAGAATTCTTTGAGTCTGATCGGTCATACCAAGATCTTTTTTGAGATGGCTCTGGGGTTCAATATTTTCCAGTTCGACGTTAAGTACATCGGAAATCACAGAATAGACAGTCATGGACATCAGGCCTTTAACTGTTTCGAATTCATCATCACCAATTTTGAAGCACATAGGTCCCTCTATTGCTTTGATGAAACTTCATCGTGTTCCTGACCAGAAGTTTCATAGATTTAAAGAATCATCCTTGATTTCTTGATTTAGAAATCTACATTAAAGGTAGCGACATTGGTGTAAAAAACTTGAGTGCCATGTGTACTCTTCTTGACGAACTGAAAAAAAGAGGAACATATAGTTCCTCTTTTTTATTAAAAACTTGATCGAGATTAAATCAGTCAGTCATTGCTTTATGGATTGCTTCCATCATTTCTTTTGCATCCCCAAACAGCATACGTGTGTTATCCATATAAAAAAGTGGATTATCCACACCGGCATAACCCGATGCCATACTCCGTTTGGAAACAATCGTGGTTTTTCCTTTCCAGCATTCCAGTACGGGCATACCAGCAATCGGACTATTGGGATCGGTCAGTGCTGATGGATTGACGATATCATTCGCACCGATAACGATGGAAACATCAACATCAGGAAAATCCTCATTAATTTCATCCATCTCATAAACAATATCATAGGGGACATGAGCTTCAGCCAGCAACACATTCATATGCCCCGGCATACGCCCAGCAACAGGATGAATACCAAATCCAACATCGACACCTTTATCAATGAGGAAATTTGATAATTCATGTACGGCATGTTGAGCTTGAGCAACGGCCATTCCATACCCCGGAATGATCATGACTTTTTTAACATCCAGTAATAACCGCGCTGTTTCTTCAGCATCGATTGGGTTAGGTTCGCCAACTTCTTCATCTGTGGACGAGCTGCCACCGGATGTCGTGCCAAAGCCCCCGGCGATCACGCTGATGAAGTTCCTGTTCATGGCGCGACACATGATATAGCTCAGGATCGCACCACTACTACCAACCAGAGCACCGACAACGATTAACAAATCATTATTAAGCATAAAACCTGTTGCTGATGCTGCCCAACCTGAATAACTATTTAGCATGGAGATGACAACGGGCATATCCGCACCACCGATGGCCATGACCATGTGAACACCGAAGACCAGTGCGATCAGTGTCATCAAAATGAGTGGAACCATCCCACCACCTGTTTCCGCACCATGCAGAAAAGATTTGCCTAGAATAAAAACCAGAACAAAAGCTCCAAGGTTTAGCCAGTGCCTGGCTGGTAATAATAATGGCTTGCCATCAATTTTTCCGGAAAGTTTCCCGTACGCGATGACTGATCCCGAAAAGGTAACTGCACCAATAAAAATACCGACATAGGTTTCGACTTCGTGAATAGTTTTTTCAGCGCCACTGAGCGAGATCGTGGTATCCATAAAGTTGGCATAACCCACAAGAACGGCTGCCATGCCGACAAGGCTGTGTAAGACAGCAACCAGCTCTGGCATTTCCGTCATTTGTACACGGTTTGCCATTGCCAGACCGACAGTACCACCAATAAGCATAGCAGTAATAATCCACCAATAACTGGTAACAGCACCACTTAAGATAGTGGCAATAACCGCAATGGTCATTCCAGCCATACCAAAGAGATTTCCCCGACGGGCGGATTCTTGATTGCTCAGCCCACCGAGCGCCAGGATAAAGAGGATGGTTGCACCAATATAGCAAACTGTAACGATTCCCTGAGACACGATTTACTCCCCCTATTTTCTGAACATTTCTAACATGCGACGTGTGACACCAAAGCCACCGAAGATGTTAATGCTTGTTATTAATATTGCGATGATCGCCAGAAATGAGGCTAAACCACTCGGAGCTGAGACCTGTATTAATGCACCAATAATGATGATGCTACTAATGGCATTAGTCACACTCATCAACGGTGTATGTAATGATGGTGTAACGTTCCAGATCACCATATAACCGACAAAACAGGCCAGTACAAAGACGGTGAAATGTGACATAAAGGATTCTGGAGCGACAGATCCCATCCATAACATGGCAACTGCAGCGATACCAACAGGCATTAACTGTTTCCATAGCGGTTTAGCTTGTTCGGGTTCCTCCACGGTCGAAGCCACTGGTTCAGCTTTTTTAGCGGCGGGAGGCGCTGCTGAGAGTTTTGGAGGAGGAGGGGGCCAGGTGATCTCTCCTTTGTTGATGACAGTGGCCCCTCGAATGGCTTCATCTTCCATGTCCACCGTAATCTGACCGTCCTTCTCAGGGGTCATATCTGTCAAAAGGTGACGGATATTCGTGGCATAGAGCTGACTGGCCTGTGTTGGCAGGCGACTGGGCAAATCGGTATAGCCAATAATCTTAACACCATGTTTCTTCACGACTTTATCTTTGACGGTTAACTCACAGTTGCCACCTTGTTCTGCCGCCAGATCGACGATCACACTGCCTTCCTTCATGGACTTAACCATGTCGGTGGTGATCAGTTTGGGAGCCGGTTTACCCGGGATCAGAGCCGTGGTAATAATGATATCAACCTCTTCGGCCTGCTCAGCAAACAATGCCATTTCAGCCTCGATGAACTCTTTGCTCATGGTTTTGGCATAGCCCCCTTCACCCGAGGCATCTTCTTCAAAATCCAGTTCCAGGAACTCGGCATTCATACTTTCGATCTGATCTTTGACTTCAGGTCGAGTATCAAATGCGCGGACAATGGCGCCAAGCCCATTGGCTGTTCCGATCGCTGAGAGGCCAGCAACCCCGGCTCCAATGACCATGACTTTTGCTGGAGGTATCTTGCCAGCGGCTGTGATCTGGCCTGTAAAGAACCGCCCAAAATGTTCAGCCGCCTCAATAACAGCACGATAACCGGCGATATTTGCCATAGAGCTGAGTGCGTCCATTTTTTGTGCACGTGAAATACGCGGCACAGAATCCATGGCCAGGACCGTCACTTTCTTCTCTGCCAGCTGTTTCATTAGCTCCTCATTCTGCGCTGGCCAGATGAAACTGATCAGAGTAGCGCCTTCGTTGAATAGCTGAACTTCTTCAGATTCAGGTGCTCTGACCTTCAGTATAATGTCGGCTTTTTCATAGAGAGTTTCGGCATCTTTACGAATCGTAACGCCAGCATCTCTGTAGGCAGAATCAGTGAAACTTGCTTTATTTCCGGCGCCTGACTGGATTGAAACATGAAATCCAAGTTTCATGAGTTGCTCTGCAACATCTGGTGTTGTTGCAACACGATTTTCGCCCGGAAAAATTTCTTTGGGTATACCGATCTTCATTTGTGTTCCCCTGTGTATGGATGACTGGAACGGTTTATTTTTAATTATATATAAACTTCAGGTAATCAATTCCTGAGATTCAATTTGTATTACCTGTTTATTCTAACTATCAGAGAAGGGAAGTCCATGACTTTTTATCTTATAATGTCCTGTAAGGATCAGGATCTCACCATGGAAATTAATAATAATATAAACAGAACAACTCCGATCATGAGTGCTGCGTAAGTCGTCCAGTCTTTACTGCTTCCTTTAGGACTCTCTTTCCACATATGTTTTGCTCTCGGCCAGATAAACAAAATCATCATAATGACGAAACCAGCCTGTGCAATTTTAAACCAGTCAAATGATTCTGGCATAATTGAATCTCCCAATAAAAAACCCCGGATTCCCGGGGCTTTAGTTTTCTATATCAGCAGAACTTAGTCGTCTCCAAATATCCCAAGAATTTGCAGTAAACTGACGAAAATATTATATAAATTAAGATATAAACTAACAGTTGCACTGATATAGTTGGTTTCACCACCACGTACGATACGACTGGTGTCATACAGGATAAAACCAGACATAATCATGATGACTCCTGCACTAAGAGCGAGGCTCAACGCCGGGATATTCAAGAAAATATTAAGTAGCATAGCACCGAAAACAACCAGTAATCCTGTGATCAGGAAGCCACCCATAAAAGTAAAGTCTTTCTTTGTTGTCAGAACATAGCCAGACAAGGCAAGGAAGATCGCGCCTGTGCCACCCAGCGCCGTCATGACAATTTGAGCACCATTTGCTGTATGTAAATAGTATGAAAGAATTGGACCAAGGCTATAACCCAGCAGACCCGTTATCGCAAACACGACTGCAATACCAATAGCAGAATGAGCTGTTCTGGGAAGAACCAGCCAGATTAGACCCATAGCTACAAAGCTGGCACCGAGGCTGAGCCCTCTTGAAGGCATAACTTGCATTGAGATCCAGGCAGTAAAGGCACTGAATAATAATGTCAATGCCAGTAACATATAAGTGTTTTTCAACACCTTATTGGTTGCCAGTATTGATTCTGACGAACGAGTTACAACGGATTGTGGCGAATTCATCTTAAAAACATCTCCTTTATACTTTTATACGCTAA
The DNA here is from genome assembly GCA_026984275.1 of Gammaproteobacteria bacterium. Lineage (GTDB taxonomy): Bacteria > Pseudomonadota > Gammaproteobacteria > CAJXQU01 > CAJXQU01 > CAJXQU01. The sequence continues at coordinate 7,075 of JALSSM010000165.1, read as the reverse complement.
GTAACTACGACAAGTGATAATATACATGGTTCCTGATGAATTAGGTATATATGGATGAAAAAAATTAATTCAAGCACTTGAGCTTGAGAAACTATCAGGTATCATACCGGCTTCAAGAGGAGAGATGGCAGAGCGGTTGAATGCACTGGTCTTGAAAACCAGCAAGGGTTAATAGCCCTTCCAGGGTTCGAATCCCTGTCTCTCCGCCAAATGACAGGCCCCAATTGGGGCCTTTTTATTTTGCGAAGAGATAAAGATATGTTGATCACCTTTGGTCTGACAAAATTTTGTTGGGAACAATTGAACATGTCATAGCATGGTTCCAAAGGGCGTGGTACAGAAATGTGCGTAATTATCTCTATCTCTCAGTTATTTTCCTTCTTGAAAAAACCTCATATAAAACTGGTAGTACAAATAACGTTAACAGAGTGGATGAAACCAATCCCCCAATGACAACTGTTGCCAGAGGCTTCTGGACTTCTGATCCAACACCAGTCGCCAGTAACATTGGTACCAAACCCAGGGCTGCAATGGATGCCGTCATTAAAACTGGACGTAACCGGGAAAGTGCGCCTTCGAAAATAGCAGTTGATACATCTACACCACCTTCACGACGTTGATTAATAGCATTGACCATGACGACACCATTGAGTACTGCAACACCAAACAGAGCGATAAATCCAATTGAGCCGGGAACGGATAAGTATTGCCCGGAGATGGATAAAGCCGCAATACCACCAATCAATGCGAGAGGGACATTCAACATGATCAACAATGCTTGGCCTACAGAGTTAAAGGCAAAATACAGCAGCAAAAAGATCAAGCCGAGTGAAATTGGGACCACAATCATCAGGCGTTTTTGGGCACGTTCCTGGTTTTCGAATTGACCACCAAAAACCACCGTGTAGCCAGCTGGCATATCAATTTCATTTTGAATGCGATTACGAATTTCTGCGACCAGCCCCCCCATATCGCGACCGTCAACATTGCACTGGATTACAACACGGCGTTGAACATCATCACGGCGAATTTGTGGTGGTCCAGATTCTATTTTTACACTGGCGACTTCTCGTAATTTCACCCAGGCACCCTGAGGTGATTCAACCACCAGATCCCGAATTGCCTCAACACTATGTCGATAAGATTTGGCCAGGCGAACATAGATGTTATAGCGTTCATTGCCACGTATTACCTGTCCAGCTTCAACTCCACCAATGGCATCTGATACCAAGGACATAATCTGTCCTACCGGAATACCATATCGAGCCAGTGCTTCACGATCAGGTCGAATAACAAGTTGAGCTTCACCGGCAATTTGCTCCATTTCAACGCCTTGTGTTCCATCTACCTGACGGATCAAGGTTTCTATTTGTTTACCCGTTTTAGCCAGAGTTTCAAGATCGGGACCAAAAAGTTTTACCGCAAGTTGTGCCTTGACACCGGAAAGCAGCTCATCAACACGCGTCGCAATGGGCTGGGAAAAGGAGAATAACAAGCCTGGATAAACAGACATTTTCTCTTCCATCAGTTTTTGTAGTCCCTTGCGATCACTGGCGCTGATCCATTCAGAAACAGGTTTCAGTCCGATAAAGATCTCCACATTGGAAACAGGTTCTGGATCGCCTCCCACTTCTGAACGGCCTATCCTTGATGAGGCATACAATACTTCAGGGAAGGTTAACAGTTGTTGCTCCAGTTTCTCTGCAACCTTTAAAGACGTGTTCAAACTGGAAGAAGGTGCCAGTGTGACCCTCACATTAATTGTTCCTTCTTCTAATTCAGGAACAAATTCTGTACCCAGCGTTGTGGCCAGCCATAAGGATCCAATGAATAATGCTAAAGCTATTGTGACAACAATCCAGCGTAGTTTTATTGCTAACTTAAGTAATGGACGGTAGACAAAATCAAGTATTTTCATCACGGGACTCTCTCGATGTGTCACATGATCCCTAAACATCCAGCTTGCCAGAGCAGGGACGATCACCAATGCAACCAGAAGCGATGCGAGCATCGCCAGAACGATGGATATTGCCATCGGCTGAAATAACTTGCCCTCTACACCCTGCAGGGTGAATAAGGGTGAAAAGACGATGATGATTATCATCACTGCAAAGAAAACTGGTCGCCCAACTTCTTTAGCAGATTCTTGTATCAATAATCCTATACGTTTCTCTCCATCTCGAGTATGTTGCGTCAGCCGACTAAAAATATGTTCCATCATGACTACCGATCCATCGACCATCATGCCGATGGCGATAGCCAACCCGCCGAGTGACATCAGGTTGGCAGAAATGTCCCAGTAAACCATCATCATCAGGGCCAGGCCAATAGAAATTGGAACCGAGATCAGTACCAGAATCGTTGCTCTGAAATTAAGCAGGAAGAGCAGTAAAACTACGAGGATTAAGACAAAGGCTTCAAGCAAAGCCTTCGTGACGGTGGCAACGGCTTTCTCAACCAGTTCGGACTGATCGTAAAATGGTTCAATTGTTACCCCTTCCGGCAATGCGGTCTGTATTATTGGCAGGCGGTCTTTGATACCTTTTATGGTGGTATTGGTGTTTGAACCCATGCGTTTCAATACAATGCCAACCACTACTTCACCCAGTGACTCAGGTTTTCCCTGAGCATCTCGGCTAGTCATTGTCACTGCACCCTGTCGGATCTCTGCACCAAAATCGACCTGTGCAACATCAGCAACACTGACAACTTTGCCATCAATTGTTTTTAAGGGGATATTACGAATATCTCTCAATCCTTCTTCACCACTTCTGATCCAGCCAACACCGCGGATTACCAGTTGTTCATCATAGCGATCCAGATACCAGCCACCGGCATTTCGATTATTGTTTTCAATGGTTTCTACTATTTCACGACTGGTAAGGTCGTAAGCAAGCAGACGTTCTGGATTGATCTGTACCTGGTATTGGCGAACCTCACCACCAAAAGAGAGCACGTCGGTGACACCGTCGACAGGCATGATCAACAACTTCACCACCCAGTCGTTTAAGCTACGCAGTGCGATAGCATCATATTCCGATTTCTCAGAGCGAAGTATGTACTGGAATACCTGTCCCAGGCCTGAAGTATTAGGTCCAATTTCTGGTGTACCTACGCCATCAGGAATATCTTCACGAGCCGCTTGTAAACGTTCGAAAACCAGTTGTCGGGCAAAATAAATATCCGTACCTTCCTTAAACACGACTGTGATAACAGATAGACCCGTCTTGGAAATAGAGCGCACTTCTTCAACGTCAGGTAGTGCATACATAACAGCTTCGATAGGGAAGGTTATCAATTGTTCAACTTCTTCCGCTGCCAGACCACGTGCCTCAGTGTTGATTTGTACCTGAATATTAGTTACATCAGGAAAGGCATCCAGATTCAATTTCGGCAATATCATGTGGCCGCCCACCAGTGTTGCGATTAGAGCAAGAATGACCAACAGGCGGTTACGAATTCCCGCTTCGATGATTGTATTTAACATGACCAGTTCCTAATGGTTGTGAATAGAAAAGCCACTTTTGGCTAGCTCAGACTGGAGAGTGAATGCACCTTTGCTGACAATGGAGGTACCACTCTTAATCCCTTCAATGACAAGTGTGTCACCCATGTTCTCCACAATTTCTATCTCTTGTGGTTCAAACCACCCTGGAGCTGTTTCAACAAATAACATCCAGTCTCCATCAGGGCCTCGTAATACGGCCTCGGCGGGAACAGTCAGAGCTGTCCGTTTAGTCTTGCTGTCCAGACTAACAATACTGGTTTTTACAAATTGACCTGGATAGAGAGAGGCTCCCGAGTTTTTGACCTCAATACGTACTGGCAGGGTACGCGTTTTCTCATCCAGTATACGACCAATGTTGATCACCTCTCCCTGGAGAGAATCATTACCTATCTGAATAGTGGCAGGGGATCCTTTGTCAATCTCTGCAGCTTCTTCGGGTTTAATATTTGCCTCTACCCATAGATGATCCATATCACTGATTACAAACAATACATCTTCTGGTGTCACAATCTGACCTAGTACAAAATCATCTTGTATTATCATTCCGGCTTGTTCAGCACGTAACTCAAAGTGCTTTTGTACTGACTTACTACCGGACTCCAAAAGTTTTTTTACCTGTGACTGACTTTCACCATAAGCACGCAATTTAGCTTCTGCCTTTTGTTTGGAAATTTTCGCTTCTGTATAGCGCTTCCCTGAAACGGCATCTCTCCCAAGGGAACGAATACGATTCCAGGTGGCGGTTGCCGCAGCGAGTTCTCCTCTGGCCTCTGCTATGGCGGCAGCAAGATCTGCAGAACTTGCCGCCAGATCAGCTGTTGCTAATACATTAGCTGAAATATCTGTAGTAGAAATAGTATGCAAGAGTGCAAGCAAATCATTTTTCTCTACATAATCACCTAAACGAACGTAACGTGTTTCTACGCGTGTGGTGATTGTTGGTGATACCTTAATGGTTTTATATTGATTGAGTTTAACTTCACCCAGCGCATTAATTTTACTGTTAAGAGATTGTTTCTCTACCTGGATTGTCTTAATACCTGCTTTTTGAATTTGTTCATGGGTAAGTGCTACATGATTCCCTTCTTCATTATCGTCACTATGCCCATGTTCATCTTTATGGTCGGATTCTGTGTGTTCTGAATCTTCATGCTGCTCTCCAGCGTGATCATCTTTTTCGGCTAAAAGCAGAGGGGAAGAAAAGATTAAGAAACCTGCAAATAAATAACTGAGAGTTTTTTGTATTGTTTTAAATAAATTTTTCATTTTTCAAACCTTTTTGAAATGAGTGAGCCATCAAGCCATTTTTGAAACTGGTTACTAATTGCCAGCCAGTTAAACCATGACGTCCAGAGGTTTCCTTTTAATTCAACATTATTCATTTCAGCTTCACGGATCTGATTAAGCTGAAGTAAATAATCTGATGTACTTAGTTCACCTGCTTTCCACAAACGTAATAACAAACTACTTTGTTTTTGCAGACTACTCGTAGCAATGGTTTGCCATGACTGCCAGGCAGCATAATTAAGCTCATACGCAGTAGCTGCTGACTTTAAGCGCGTTCTGTATTGATGTTCTGTATTCTTAAAGCTGCTTCTTGACGCTCTGATATTGGCATCAGCCTCGTCAACTTCAGCTTGAAAATTATTGCGGATATTCAATGGAATAGATAAGGTCAGGCCGACAACCGTATCGGATTCTTCATCGCCAACGCGAAAACCGAATGTTGGATCAGCTTTCTTTTCGAGTGCTCGTAATTGCATCGTATTACTTGCAACAGTAATACGAGCAAGAGTGGATTTATAAGCGGGTAACTCGGTCAGTATTTTTCCATAATCAATTTTGTTCGATTCAAGCATCGGTAGCTCATCAGGTAATGCAGGCCAATTATTTTGCGAGCTTCCTGTGACTGTTACCAGATTTTGTCGGCTGATCGCCAGTTGTGTTACAGCCTGATCATGAATTAACTGAGCCTGGGATTGCGTCAGGCGTAACTGTTCCAGATCGAGCTTGCTAATATCGCCAGCCTGATAGAGCAGCTGTGCCTGCTCCAGTACTTGATTCATTAAAGTAAGGCGATTCTTATTAGCACTCAGGATTTCACGTTGAGCCTGATAGTTGGCCAATGATAGAAAAATATCTGCGATCAATTGCTGACGGATGGCTTCCTGATCATAGAGATTAAGTTGTTGATCGGCGTATGCAATAGCTTCCCGAGCGGCACGTTTGTCATACCAGTCGATTGTCTGACTAACACCCACTGTCACGGTATCGACTTTATTACCATTAAAGCCAATTCTTTCTGCATCCAGTTCTAATTCCGGATTATAGAGCGGGCGAGAGGCTGCTCTTGTTCTTGCCTCAGCGGCTTCCATTTCAGCCTTGCTGATTTTTAATTGAGGATGTTTGTTTTCAAGTTCGGTAATAAAAGCAGAAAGATTGTTTAAAGTTTCAAGATCCTCTATCGAAATAGAATCCTCAGCCGTAGCCGATGCTCCTGACAAGAATAATATCAGCGACATGATTAACATCACGCCTCGAAAATGACCTATATAGATCAGCCGTTGAAAAAAAGTTGTTGCTTGCATGTAACGCCACCTTAAATAAAAAGGTAATAATCTGTTCAATAATTAATGCATTACCAAAATAACGGTACACATTCGCTAATAACAAGCGATAAAATTATTGAAATTAAATGACTCCCTGATCAGGGAAATTCAGATGATAGTTTTAGGTGGCCTGAGTGGTGGCGTTTGCTGAGGTTGCAGAAGAAAAGGGTTAAGGGAAGAATAAAAAACTGGTTGTAGATCTAAGGGTAACAGCTGAAGAAAAGAGAATAAGCCGGAAGTATGGGCTGAACTATGAGAACAATGCCCGCCTAAATCTCCACAGGATTCATGATCAATTTTCATTGAGAAGCTGTTATCTTCAGAATCAGGCATTTGTCCCTGATGATCCGAAGGATGTTCTGGAATATAACTATCCAAGGCTATCGCACTGTGTGTGAAGAGCACAAAAAATAGCAAAAGACTGGAGGTTATCTGACGCATCACAGTAAATATAGACAATCTATAGTGTGAATTCAATGTTTATCTCTTCTCAAACCTTATCAATAACAAATTAACTCTGGGAAATCAGAACCAGATCCTGACGCCAGCGACAAAATATGTCTCTTCAGTCTCTCCACCCTGAGCGCGGGTAAAGTCAGCTGTACCACCAAACTCTTTTCTCCATTCGACACCGATGTAGGGTGCAAATTCTCTTACGAACTCGTGTCGTAATCGTAACCCGATTCTGAGATCAGAAAGGCCTGATCCCACACCTGTTTCCTGATCACTTTTACCATAGAGATTGATTTCGATCTCGGGAGTCAGAATCGTTTTTTGTGTTAATAAGAGTTCGTATTCTCCCTGAAGCCGTGCTGCGGTTCGTCCACTTTTCCCGATAAAAAAAGCAAGATCGGTTTCGAAGAAATAGGGAGCCAGACCTTTTATTCCAGCCACGAGCCATTCACGATCGATGGGTTCAAAATCTTTACGAAAACCTGCCTGGAGATCCCAGAATGGC
>JALSSM010000164.1 GCA_026984275.1 Gammaproteobacteria bacterium | reverse complement strand
GGAGAGAAAGCGTTATCTGCCCCACTGATTTTTAATAATCAGCTTTTGTTTACGACACTGACTCCTTCAAGTACGGCGCTTGGTTGTGGTCGTGGTACCGGTCGCTTGTATGTGATGAATTTATTTGATGGTGTGCCGGTGCAGGATTTAGTAGCGGACTCCATTATGAAAGCAGAAGATCGAAGCAAGACATTACCAGGAACAGGTATCCCGACGGCTCCTGTTCCGTGGTTTCCTGAAAAGAATGGCCGAGTGGAATTTTATGTCGGCAAAGATCGAGCATTACCACCATCAGATCAGATCATGCACAGGATTAACTGGAAAGTGATTGAGTAAAATCTTGAATGACTAATTTGTGATGATTAACAAATTAGTCATTCATTTTCATGGGAGCATTGGAAAAAATCCTCTTATCCATTTCTTTTAATGAGTCTGAAATTTCAGGGCGAAACCCCATTTGATCAATCACATCTCTTTCAAGATCAATTCCCGGAGCAATTTCGATCAGGGAAAGTCCATTTTCATTTAAGGTGAAAACAGCTCTTTCCGTTACATACAGAACCTGTTGGTGTTTCTCCGAAGCGTATTCTCCGCTGTAGGTAATTTGTTCGACGTGATCAATAAATTTCTTTTGGCTACCTTCATGCACAATTTGAAGTTTTCCATCCGAGATTTCAATAATGAGTCCCTGAGTGTTAAAAGTGCCGCAGAAAACCACTTGTTTAGCCGACTGGCTGATGTTGATAAAACCACCACAGCCGGCAATTCTGGAGCCAAACTTTGAGACATTAATATTTCCGAACTGATCAGCCTGAGCTAGCCCCAGAAAAGCCTGATCAAGACCACCACCATCATAGAAATCAAACTGATAGTCCTGACTGACTATCGCCTGCGGATAAATTGATGTGCCAAAACTCATGCCGCCCGCCGGGGTGCCTCCAATGGCACCGGCCTCGATCGTCGCCGTATAATAATCTTCCAGTCCTTCTTCTCTGGCAACTTCTGCCACTCGTTCTGGAACACCAATACCAAAGTTGACGATCGCTCCTTTTTTTAATTCCAGAGCGGCGCGTCGTGCGATGATCCATTTTGCATCCAGTATGAATTCTGAAGATTTCTGTTTCAGCTTTTGTTTGCCAGGTTGCTGAGTCACTTTACGTTGATCGAAATAATGATCATAAGTTTGCATATGTTGTTCTTTATCCGTATTAACAACAATGGCATCTACATAGATCCCGGGTATTTTCACAAGTTGTGGATTTAACTTGCCTCGTTTCACGATCTGTTTAACCTGAACGATGACCTTACCACCACTATTGTGACAGGCCGCGGCGGCTACCTGGTTACAGATTGTCAATGCTTCATCTTCCATCGTAATATTGCCATCTTCGTCAGCAGTGGTGCCACGTAATAAAGCAAAATCTACAGGAAATTTTTTATAGAAAAGATATTCTTCGTTATCCAGTTCGATCACTTCTATCATATCTTCTGTTGTTATAGCGTTTAATTTTCCACCTTCAATTCTCGGATCAACGAATGTTCTAAGCCCGACTTTAGAAATAGTTCCCGGTTTTCCAGCCGAAATGTCCCGACACAAATGCGAGATAATTCCCTGTGGTAAGTTATAGGCTTCAATTTTATTTTCGATCGCCAGTTTTTGTAGTTTTGGTACCAACCCCCAATGGCCACCAATGACTCTTTTAACCAGGCCTTCGTGAGCGATTTGATTGAGTGCGCGATCTTTTCCATCACCCTGACCGGCGGCATAGATGACAGTCAGATCACGGGGTGAGTTTGTATCTCTGAAACGTTTTCCTAATGCATGCTCGAGTTCTTCTGGCACAACGCAGGCGACAAATCCACCAAACAGAACACTGGCGCCATCTGTGATCATGGCAACAGCTTGATCCGCACTCATGGTTTGAATAGTCATTTCTTTTTAAGAAAGTCCGAAATGGTTTTATAAGTCTGATCAATAAGATCAGGGTTTAAAGTCTCAAGATTCAGAAAACAATGAATCAGATCAGTGCCTTCATGATATTCACTTTCAACACCGGCAGCGAGTAACTTTTGATGGAAGCATTTTCCTTCATCAACCAGTGGATCAAAAGCCGCCGCAAGGATCAGTGTTCCTGGCATGTGATCGAGATCAGGAAAAAACAGTGGGCTGGCTTTTTTGCGATCTGCACCTTCTTTGAAATACTGATCAAAATACCAGTGAATTTTTTCCGTTTCGAGTAAGTACCCTGTTGCCAGTGTTTTATAAGAGGGTGTACTGAAGGTGTAATCCAGGCTGGGATAGATCAGGATCAGGCTGGAAAATGTATGCGTCTGATCTTGCCATGCAATCGTTGTTGCCAGTGCTCCCCCGGCACTGTCGCCGACTAAAGAAATTGATCCCAAATCAACTTGAAATCCATTTAACAGCATCTCAAGATGATCAATGACTTGCTGACAATCATCAAGTCCACAAGGGTAGGGAAATTCCGGAGCCAGTCGGTAGCCAATGGAAACAACCAGATGCCTGGTTGTGTTTGCCAGTCGTCGAGTGATCCCATCGTAGAGATCAATACTGCCACACATATGCCCACCGCCATGCATAAAAACGAGAATTGATTTCTCCTGTTCTGGTTCTGGATCATAAATTCTCACCGGTATCTTCCGATCAGAAAGAGTGACGCTGGCATTAATAATGGTATTGATTTCAACTTTTGGTAGCGATAATTGTGCGATTGCATCAAGACCTGCTCTGGCCAGTTCAGGTGTCGGCTCAATGCCAGCGATCTTCTGTTTTTCGATAAATGCATTCGCTTTATCAAGAAACTCCTGATATTCATTGGCAACTTTGTTCATAGGTCAGGCTTAAGAAATAAGATAGAATTAAGGAATTCTTTTCAATCAGAGATTCCTGAATTATAACAGTCCGTCGTCATCGAGATCATATTATGTTTATTCCCAACCAGAATGAGTTCACCGTTCCTTTTGATCAATCTTTTAGCGTTACAACCGCAGCCACCGAACCACCATTTGAGCCTGGATCGGAAAAGGAGTTAAAGAAACGACTTTCAGAATACACAGACAGAATGGATGATTTGCAAAGGAAGTTTTATGCGCATGATAAACATTCATTATTACTGATCTTTCAGGCCATGGATGCGGCTGGAAAAGATGGGACGATCAGGGCTGTGATGAGTGGTATCAACCCGGCTGGTTGTCAGGTATTTTCATTCAAGCAACCCAGTGCATTGGAGCTTGATCATGATTTTCTCTGGCGATCGGCAAAACGTCTGCCTGAACGTGGACGAATTGGAATTTTTAATCGAAGTTATTATGAAGAAGTTCTGGTCGTGAAAGTCCACCCTGAATATCTTGGTGCACAGAAGCTA
>JALSSM010000163.1 GCA_026984275.1 Gammaproteobacteria bacterium | reverse complement strand
CCCGACGGCAACAAAAACATTGATCGATGGCTAAAGAGCCAATACTGGTAGCAGGTGCCGGTTCATGGGGAACCGCACTGGCTATCGCTTTGGCCAGAAATGAACAGACAACTTACCTCTGGGGAAGGGATCCTGAGCATCTGGCTGAACTGATCAATGATCGCAAGAATAATCGTTATCTGCCTGATGCTGATTTCCCTGCTGATCTAAAACCAGTCATTGATCTCGACCCTTATCTACAAGAAACCCGGGATATATTGATCGGACTTCCCTGCAAAGCACTCCGCCCATTTCTTGACAGAATCGCCAACCTGTCGTCAGCAAGCGACAAAAGAATCGTCTGGGCATGCAAAGGTATTGAGCCTGGCACACAAAAACTCGTACATGAGATCATCGAAGAAATACTGGGTAAAAAAAATCCCATCGCCGTTTTATCTGGCCCCAGTTTTGCCGGTGAAGTCGGTGCCAATCTCCCTACCGCCGTCACCATTGCCTCAAAAAATCAGCCATTCCTTGATGATCTGATCACCCGATTTCACAACAAATCATTCCGCGCTTATGCCACCAATGACGTTATCGGTGTCGAAGTTGCTGGCGCTGTTAAAAATGTCATGGCGATCGCCGCCGGAATTGCAGATGGACTGGGGTTTGGTGCAAATACCGGCGCAGCCCTGATTACACGCGGCCTGGCAGAGATGACCCGATTAGGAGTGGCGATGGGAGGGCAACCAGAAACCTTCATGGGACTTGCCGGTTTTGGTGATCTGGTGCTCACCTGCACCGATGATCAGTCACGTAATCGACGCTTCGGTAAGCTTCTTGCCAAAGGCATGTCCATTGAAGAAGCGGCTGAATCCATCGGTCAGGTGGTTGAGGGTGCACGCACGGCTAATGAAGTCGCGGAACTGGCCAGAAAATACAAAATAGAAATGCCGATCACTGATCAGGTTACGCGCTTATTGAAAGGAGAATGCTCTCCCAGAGAGGCGGTTGAAACGCTGCTTTCAAGAGAACCGAAGCAAGAATAAACCGACTAAGGACAATCTGCCTGCTTAGCCATTTCTTCCAGATCGACAGGTTTATCTGGATCAACAACCACCGGGTCACCCACACAAACATCACTATCGATATCAGCCGCGGCCTCAGTTGGAGGAACAGACTGACAAGCTGTTAATCCAAAAAACATAAACAGGCTCAATGAAACCCAAAGTATTAAAGTCTTCATAAGTTTAAATTTAGCACAGATGTGTAAACTCATCGACAAACTCGAGGATCGCCTACTTCTATTTTGATCTGAACTTCTTCCTTATTCTGTCGTTCATAGGCAACACATTCTCCCTTTCTTTTTCCTTTTTTCGATTAAAATATTAAATAACCTATTGATAATTATAGATATTTATAGTCTGGCACAAGATATGCTCTATAAATCTCAGGACTAGTGCTGAATTCTCATCAATTTTTATTTCTTCAGCATCTCCAGCAAGGGAAAAAAGTTTAATTTTATCTTTATAACTCACAGATCCTGCAGGAGGATTAAAAAAATGAAGAAAAATATATTATTGGGGAGTGCTTTATTAGCAACGGCATTTATGCTTAATACCCCATCGGCAATGGCTTTCAGGGTGGAGCCTCCACCTTATACTTCTGAAGCAAGTGCTGATGCACAAGGAGACTTTGATTCTGGACCAACCTCAGCTTCAGCTTATGGCCCTATGACTCATAGTCGTGCATCTGTCAACGACTTTGAGCTTCATTCTTATTCTGAAGTTTACGATGGCTCTCTGGTTGCAGATAGTACCCTGGAAGCAGGTATCAGCGAAGAACCTCCGGTTAGAACACGAGGTGATGCAAGATTTTCGCAGCGTTTTACTGTTGTTGGTGCAGGTACAGCAACCTTACGCTTTGAATGGGATGGACAACTCTATTCTAATGGCACTTATGCAGCGGGATTTGGTTTTGGTGCTGGAGTGAGTGGCGATACACTTGGATATTTAGGAGGTGTACGCGATGGAGACACTATTAGTGGTGGAACGGCTAATATTAATCTGTTTCATTCGATAGATGTGACTTTCGATGCCAGTGATATCGGGAGCATGTTCGATGTCTATGCTTCATTAAGCACCTATGCTGGTGACATTAGAAGAAAAAAACTGGATGCTGACTTTGACTTTGCCAGTATCGTAACAGAGATCGATCCTCGTGCAGCCTATGCGGATTTTTCTAATACCGCCGTATTTTCCTTTACTGGTCAGGGAGTCATAGCACCAGCGGCTGTTCCGGTTCCTGCTGCCGTGTGGTTGTTCGGTTCTGCGTTACTTGGCCTGATTGGTATTCAACGAAAAAAATCAACTGCGTAAGTCTCTCTTATTTATAGTTAGTAAAACATAAGCACGTCTGAATCAGACGTGCTTTTTTTAAGCCCAAAGAAAATTAATCAGAACTATATCCTGTGAAGTGGTACAAGATTTGGCTCATTGGCCTGTTTTTCCACTTGCATGTTCAGGCTATCAAAATTTTCCACGGCTAACAGAATACGTTCACGATCCCAATGTTCTTCGGAGTTTGAATAGAGATTTCTGTTCAATAATTCCAGTTCTTCTGACAATGGCGATCCACACCGTTGTCCCAGTTCTGCCAGACTGGCAGGCGGGTTTTCTTTCCAGATCGATCTTCCCCAGATCAATAAGGCATTTTTGATCGCGACCGGATCTTCTTTTCGTATGGTTTCCCTGAGTGCTTTTAATGTATGACGTTCATTTAGTCTGATATTTGATCCCGTTTCTGTCTCATCCTGTGTCGTTTTGTTCTGTTTCCACCAGAATAATGCCGATGTCAGCCAGCCCAGTGCCAGCAATAAAGAAACCCAGATCCAATAATTAGTTTGATTCGTTACAGAATGTTCGGTTTCTGTATTTTCATTTCGTACAACTTCTGTTGATGGTTTCTCATTCAAAACCACTTCCGATTCGTCGGATGACTCTTTACTGGATCCTGGTAACACATTGATCACTCTTTCTGGGAGCTGAGCGGTCTCCATCTTGCCTGTTTGCGTATTCCACCATGTGAGTTCAATAGCCGGTAGTACAAATTCACCTGCTTTTTTTGGAATAAGTGCACTTTTTTCCTGTCGAATACCAAGCACCCCATCACGACCAGTCTGGTTATGGATATCTGCCTGATCAGGGTATAGCTTAAAATTCTCCAGTTCACTCACACCAATCTCTGGTAATTGTTCAGCACTCAATCCATTCGCTTTGATCACAATTGTTCGTGTCACAGGTTCACCCGCGATGAGCTTATCCGGATCAGTTGCCCACTTTTCTTCTATCAGAATTTTTTTGGCAGGGAGCCAGGTTTTACCTTTATAATCCGCCGGAATCGGTTTGATATTCAGATCAATTGATCGTGACAAACGTTGTATCGTCTTGCTGTTTCTTCCAAACGGGTCAAAAAGATGTCTTGATTGCTGACTCACCTGCCCTGTGAAGACAATGGGTTCTAAAGTGAATTTTCCACTTGCCTGTGGAAACAGTGCATAGCGTCTTTGTAAAACCATATAGCGTTTATTATGTCTCGACGTTTCGAATTGTCTATCCTCGAGTTTTTCAGCGATCATCTTTCCTTCACTGATCCTGGGTTCGGACAGGCTGGAATTAAAAGTGTTCACTGATCTGAATAATCTGATCGTATAAATAATCTGCCCTTGCACCCATGAGTCTTGCGGGGTTGCTTCGACTTCGATAAAAATTTCATCATCAGCATGATCCTGTGCAGAATTTAATGGTGAATTTTTTACTGTAACCTGTGTTACTGGACTTCGATCTTTTCCAAATTTTATCGATGGGATTTCTATAACACCTTCTCGCTTTGGCATCACTTCAACCAGCCATTCATTGCTGCTGGTTCGTTTGCCATTGATAATAGAAAGGTTGCTTCGTTTCTGTTTACTGACTATCGAAAAATCTTTTTCTAAAGGTGAAAAATCGGGATCACCATCAACGCTACCAGCGGCCTGAAAAAACAGTGTGAAAGATTCATTCATCGAAACCACATCCCGATCGGGTGTCACCTTGATCGTGGCGGCATAAGCAACATTCAGGACAGCAGACATGGCAAAGAAAAATAAAAGTATTGCGATCGATCGTCCACGGTTATTATTCAATAGCTTCACCATTGTTGTTCCTCAGCCTCTCTACCTTCTACCTATTGTTGATACTGATATTTGAATTTTCTTCTTAACAATCCACCCGGATCATCAGGTATGGCTCGCAGCGCAGCTTCCACTGCCTGTTGAGATTCGTCATTTTCAGAATCTGTGATTTCACCCTGTTCCATCTGTTGTTCTTTATCTTTCTGTTCTTTCTCTTCCTGATCAGACTGTTTTTCTCCTTCAGCCTGGTCGTCTCCATCCTGTTCCTGTCCGGGCTTGTTTTGTTGTCTGGATTGATCTTCATTTTTATCATCTTCCGATGATGATGGCTGCTGATCATTTTGCTCAGGATTTTCTGACTTTGATCGCTGACCATCCTGATCGTCTCCTCCACCACCTTGATCAGATTTTTTCTCCTGATCATCTTTCTGATTTTCCTTTTGTTTTTGTTGCTTCTCCAAGGCTTTTTTTACCTGATCATAATTATATTGTGCATCATCAAAATCAGGTTTGTGCTGCAACGCTTCTTTATAGGACTCTAAGGCCTCTTCAAGCTTACCCATTTTAGCCAGTGCGTTACCTTTGTTGTACAAATCTTCTGCATCATTAAAATTCTTCCAGCTTTCCAATGCTGCTTCATACTCTCCGGCCTTATACTGGGCGCTCCCTTTCCAACGGGGATCTTCGAAAAGTTCGGCGGCTTTTTTAGCATCACCCTGTTGCAGGAATTCCTGTGCCTTTTGATCAGGTCGTTTCCACAGATCATTCCCAACATCAGCCGCCAGACTTTCATTCGAATAAAAAGAACCGGGCAAACAAAAAACCAGGATCAGCAGATAACCTTTACGAAAAACAAAAGCGGCAAAAGGAATAATCAATAATAATATCCATGGTCCCTGTTCTCGCCATTGATCAGATGTTAATTCCGAATCCTGTGCCTGACTTTCGACAGGTTTCTTATCCAGGTGCAGCATCAATCGGTTTATGTCTTTATCACTGGCAGAATATTTCTGATAAACACCACCGCCCGCTTTCGCAACTGCTTTTAAAGGATTCTCATCCAGTTTCGGCAGGATAATATTACCCGATGCATCTGCAAAGAAACCACCCTCAGCGTCAGGGATCGGCGCGCCTTCTTTTGTTCCAATGCCCAGCACATGGACGCGATAACCCTGTTGTTTCATCTCCCTCGCCATGTCAGAATCCCTGTCACTTTTTAACCCATCGGTGATCAATAAAATATCACCGCTGGAAGCGCCTGCCTGTTTTAACAGGTCACTGGCTTTCAACATGGCCCTGTCCGCACGGCTGCCCTGTTGCGGCATCAGATCAGTGGATAAGGCTTTAAGCTGAGAAAGAATTGTTTCGACATCATCTGTCAAAGGTGTGACCGTATAAGCATCGGCGGCATAGGCCAGTAAAGCGGTTTGCCCTTCTTTGCGTTGCTTTAACAGATCAGCGATTTTGAATCTTGCTCTGACCAGACGACTGGGTTTTAGATCAGCGGCATCCATCGACCGCGACAGATCAATCGCGATCACCAAGGCCGATTGATTTCGGTAAACGGGTTGAGGGAGCTTTTCCCAGACCGGTCCAGCCAAGGCAATAATAGATAATAAGCCCAAAATACTGAGAAGAAATTTCGGCCATTTCTTTGCACGTGTTTCTTTGCTGATCAGGACATGGGGTAACAACGCATCATCGATGATTCCGGCCCACCCTCGTTGGTTTAATGACTGATTTGACATACGCCAGATCACCATCGCGAGCGGAATGATTGCCAGAAACCATAATGGTCTTAAAAAGTGGAATGTTTCCATCATAACAAACAGACCACACCTGCCAGTAGCAATGCCAGACCTGCTGGCCAATGGAAAAGAGCTTTTTGTGGCCGGAACTGCTGCGGATCATGTTCCACGGGTTCCAGTTCATCAAGTAGGGCATAAATCTCCATCAGCTCTTTTGTATCTCTGGCCCGGAAGTATTTTCCTCCGGTTTTTTCGGCAATTGCTTTGAGCGTTTTCTCATCCAGATCGGCCGAAGGATTGATCCGCCGCGTTCCGAACAGACTTCGAACCAGCATTTCATCTGCACCGATCCCTATGGTATAAATTTTCAAGCCTTCATGTGCTGCGAGATCTGCTGCCTGAAGTGGTTCGATCACACCAGCCGTATTAGCTCCGTCGGTCAGCAGAATTAAAACCTTGTTGATCGTTTCATCTTTTGATTCTCTTTCCCGCAGTCTTTTTACAGCCAGTCCAATCGCATCACCGATGGCTGTGGATCTTCCTGCCAGACCCAGCGCCGATTCATCGAGTAAGGTTCTCACAGTTTTTCGATCAAATGTTAGCGGTGCCTGTAAATAAGCACGTTCTCCAAACAGGATCAGACCAATACGATCACCGGTTCGTCGCTCAATAAATTCTCCGGCAACCACCTTGCTGGCCTGCAAACGGTTGATCAATCGCCCATTCAGCTGAAAATCTTCCTGTTCCATACTCAAAGACAGATCGACCGCCATCATTAAATCGCGACCACTGACGGGAATCTCTACAGCCTCTCCAACCCATTGAGGTCTGGCCGCCGCCAGTATTAAAAACAACCATGCTAATGCCGCCAACCATCGTTTGCGGCGGTCAGTTTGTTCCGATTCCTGCTTTCCACTCAGGGATTTGAAATCATCGAGAAAAGGTACCCACAGGGCTGCATCCCTGGCGTTTTCGACGGGTGACATTAACTTTCTAAACAACCATGGTAGCGGCAGAAGAAAAAACACCCAGGGCCATTCGAAATGAAGCATTCCCGATCCGATCATGGCAGTTTCTCTATCCATTCTTTGCAAAGTGTGATGACTTCATCTGCATCGAACTCTGGATTTTTTTCATACGGAGCGGCGATCAAGGCTTTCCCGGCACCTTCGGAGAAGCGTCGATCATGCATGACCTGATCAAGAAATCTCAACCATTTTTCCCCCGTTAAGCCAGCACTCTCTTCTCTGGGAAAAACACTCAGACTGGCACGCCTTAATAATACAGAAAGATCCTCGATCAGCGTTTTTTTATCATGATGATTTTCATAGTGTTGTCTGATCCGATCCAGTTCCTTACGAGCCAGAACCTTTGCTGATCGATTCTTTTTCAACCCGTGTTTTCTTAACCAGATTACAAGGATAATGCATAAAATGATCGCGAATAAAAGCAACCACCAACCGATTGCCGGAGGCCACCATGACACCGGATCGGGCAAATGGATATCACGTAGTTCCAGTTTCTCAGTGGGCATAGGCCTTCAATTTTTTTACTGGATCATCCGTTGTTAAACAGTTAACCAGATGCAGTTGATACCGTGCGGCAATTTGTTCAAGGTACTCATTGCGTTGCCTGAATTGTTGCTGATAATTTTCCAGGTTTGACTTCTCATAAGTATTGATTACCAGCTCCTGTTCACCATCACTTAAACGAAAAATACCATCGGCAGGCAAGCGCTCTTCCAGAACATCATGTACGGGTAACATGACAACTTCACAATGTTTTGAAAGTCTGGCCATTTCTGATTCGGCATTCTCCAGATGACGAAAATCACTCAACATATAGACAAGACTACCGGGACGTACCAGTCGATTGAGTCGCATGATAGCTTTCTTAATACTATTCTGTTCGTTGTCAGGAACTGATCGATGATGCCAGGCGGGGTGGCTGACCAGACGATTGATCAGATGTAATACAGCGGCCTTACCCTGCTTCGGTTTTAATTCATGGTGCTCCTGTTCTGAAAAAATAAGTCCACCTACACGATCGCCCTGCTGTACAGCATTCCAGGCGATCAAGGCTGCGGCTCTGGCAACAAACACTGATTTGAAAACACCTTGTGTCGCAAAAAACATCGGCATACGAAAATCCACCCAGACGAAGACAGGTCGTTCACGTTCTTCACGGAATAATTTGGTGTGAGGTTTGTCAGTCCGGGCTGTCACTCGCCAGTCCATATTGCGAATATCATCACCGGGCTGGTAAAGTCGTGACTCATCAAACTCCATCCCACGGCCTTTCAGGTGAGAAGTATAATCACCACTCTGAGCAGCTTTTGGGCGACGTGATCGCTTTCTCAGGATAGCAGCACTGTTATTGAGTGCGATCAGCTCTGGAACAGTCACTTGTACCGGGGAAGTCATCTCGAAAATGTTTTACGGCACAGCGATACGTGCTATCAATTCAGCAATGACCTTATCGGCATTCATGCCTTCCGCCTCGGCTTCATAATCAAGAATGATACGATGCCTGAGAACATCTGGAGCAACGGCCTGCACATCTTCTGGCCCGACATAATCTCTTCCTGCGATCCAGGCATGAGCTCTTGCACAGCGATCCAGGCTGATCGTCGCACGGGGACTGCCACCCCATTGCACCCAACGTTTGAGATCATCACCATATTTTTCAGGCTGTCTGGTAGCAAGTACGATTTGCAGCAGGTATGCTTCTACATTCTCAGCCATATGTATGGCCAGAACTTCTTTTCGCGCATCAAAAATTTCCTGCTGACTGATGGTTTCCTGTGAAAGATTATTATTCTCAATAGTGAGTTCATCACTGGCTTCCTGTCGTGCCAGTTTAAGAATTTCCTTTTCATCTTCACTGGAAGGATAGTCCACGCTGACATGCATCAGAAAACGATCAAGCTGTGCCTCCGGTAATGGATAGGTTCCTTCCTGTTCAATAGGGTTCTGGGTTGCCATCACCAAAAATAACTTCGGCAGGTCATAAGTCTGTTTTCCTACGGTGATCTGACGCTCTGCCATCGCTTCAAGCAAAGCTGATTGTACTTTTGCGGGTGCACGATTGATTTCATCCGCCAGAACCAGATTATGAAATAGTGGCCCCTGCTGAAACTCGAACTTACCTTCCTGTGGACGATAGATCTCGGTCCCTGTCAGATCAGCCGGTAATAGATCCGGCGTAAACTGTACCCGATGAAAACTTCCATCGATACTATCACCCAGCACTTTTACGGCACGGGTTTTTGCAAGTCCGGGTGCACCTTCAACCAGTAAATGACCATCGGCTAATATGGCGATTAAAAGACGATTAATCAGCTTATCCTGACCGATGATCTGATTTTTTACGAGATTTTCTAATTGTTTGATTTTTGTATTATTCATAGTGTGATTAAACGTTATTTAAAACTATCGCAATATTGACACTGCAATTATGATTGGGCCATTCATCAAAAGTTCAAGAAAATAATAATGAAAATGCATTAAAAACTGGTCAGATCTATACCAAGCTGCTCTATGAGTTCTTTCAACTCAGGATCGGAAATCGCCAGAAATTCTTCAACACAGAGATAATCCTCAGGTAAGGCATCATCACCCTGCCATTGTTTAGTACCCGGGTGACAGTATAACTCTGTGAGACCAGGAGGTAGATGCTGTATAAATCGTTGAACTCTGTCCAGATTCATACGCCCACTCTCATGCAAACCAAACATAAAATCATTACACTGGATTCCGGCTTTACCTAATCTATGCCTCATTCGGGTAAAGCGGGGTACTGATAGCAACCAGGCCAGGAATCGTTGCAGAGGTTTTTCTCGTTGTGCCCGCCAGGATGGCCACCAGGGTTCCTGGGGAAAACGCACGGTACGTATCCCGTACTCAGAGGCCATTGAAACCAGTAATCCAATGATTGTTGGATGCTGATGAAAATGATGATGCCCATCAAGATGTGTCAATGTCAGACCCGTTTCCAAGAATCGTTCAATCTGTGCACGCATCTCAGCTTCAACTTGTTGTTTGACTCTCTTTTCAAAAAATAAACGAATACCTGTCTGAACTGGTTTTATTAAAAAACGCCCATCATTTCCTACCAGATCAGGGATCTGACTAGCTGGTAAAGCGGGAAGCCCATCCATCAAAGTGAGGTGTAATCCAATGCCAAGCTCAGGCATTTCCTTTACACGACGAACTGCATCCTCTACTGCCGGTGCTGTAACCATTAAACTTGCAGAAGTTAGGATGCCCTGACGGTGGGCAATTTCTACGGCCTCATTGACAGGTACTGCCAGACCAAAATCATCTGCTGTGACTATCAGTGCCCTTCTTTTCTGATTCGTCGAGTGGTAAAGTTTTTTTGCCATATTTTTTAATGTTAATCTATTGCACCTGATGATAGAACCCAATAGCAAAATTTTGTGTTGCAACCAGGCGATTTTTTAATGCCTGGATACCCAGGTTTGATTCTGCTTGCCTTTTCTGTGGCTTCGTTGATCTATTTATTATTAGCAGTCTATGCCATTCTGAAATTCAACCCGGAAGCCAGGATTGAGGTATCTCAAACTCCACCGATCACAATTTTTAAACCCCTTTGTGGTCTCGACTATATGCTGTATGAAAACCTGAAATCTTTTTGCCAACAAACTTACCCAAATTTTCAGATTGTTTTTGGTATGGCTGATAAAAATGACCCTGCGATCGAGGTCGTTAGGCGTTTACAAAAAGAATTTCCTGACACTGACATAGAATTAGTCATAAATAACAGGGTCACGGGTACGAATCTTAAGATCTGCAATCTGGCCAATATGTACCCAAAAGCTAAATATGACCTTTTAGCGATTGCCGATAGTGATATGCATGTCGAAAATGACTATCTCAACAGAATAGCAAGTTGCTTTGATGACGAGTCTGTTGGAGCGGCAACCTGTCTTTATTCTGCGACACCTGCGGGTGGACTTGCCTCCAAACTCGGCGCCATGTTTATTAACGAATGGTTTTTACCCTCGGTACTGGTCGCACTCACCTTTCAGAAACTTGACTTCTGTTTTGGTGCTACGATGGTTGTTCGTCGTCATGTGCTGGAGGAAATAGGCGGTTTTGATCGTCTGAAATCATTATTGGCCGATGATCATATGCTGGGAAAACTGGTCAACAAAATGGGATATAACGTTATTCTGATTTCCTGTCTGGTGGAAAATCTGGTTCATGAACCAGATTTTGTCACGCTCTATAGGCATGAGCTACGCTGGGCACGCACTATACGCCTGGTTCAACCAGCAGGCTACAGTCTGTCTTTCATTACCTATGCCATTCCTCTCTCTCTATTCCTTATCGTCTTTTGGCCAACCTGCCATGCAGGATATGTAATGGTGACGTGTGCAATTATCTTGCGACTAGTAATTCACTCTATGTTAAGATCTCGACTGAAATTGAAAAATACCTCATTCCAAATGTGGTTAGTTCCTGTACGTGACTGCCTGAATTTTATTATCTGGGTTGCCAGTTTTTTCAGTCGAAAGGTTTCTTGGCGACAAAAAGACTTTGCAATACGCTCAAACGGAAGCCTCAGGAACATTGAAAAATAAAATTTAAATTTAACTTGAGAGATTTAAAGTTATGATGAAAACCCTGTTTCTGAACCCTCCCTCTTTCGACGGATTTGATGGCGGGGCAGGCTCGCGCTATCAGGCACGACGTGAGATCCGTTCATTCTGGTATCCGACATGGCTGGCACAACCCGCAGCTTTGATACCAGAAAGCAAATTAGTTGATGCACCGGCCAGTGATCTAAGTCTGGAACAGGTATTGCCGATGGCAAATGATTACGAAATGGCGATCTTGCATACCAGTACCCCCTCTTTCGATAACGACGTCAAGGTTGCAGAGGCACTCAAAAAAGTCAATCCTGAACTGATCATTGGCCTGGTTGGTGCCCATGTTGCTGTTAACCCGGAACCTTCTGTTCTGGCTTCATCGGCGATTGACTTTGTTGCTCGTAATGAATTCGATTACACGCTACAGGAGATTGCCAAGGGCCGCCCTCTGGAAGAAGTTGATGGAATTAGCTATGAAATCAATGGCAAAGTCATTCATAATAAGGAACGTGCTCTGATCGCAGACATGGATGAACTACCTTCAGTGATCGATGTTTATCATCGTGATCTGAAAATCGAAGATTATTTTATAGGATATCTGGAACATCCTTACGTCTCCCTGTATACGGGCCGGGGCTGTAAGTCACGTTGTACTTTCTGTTTATGGCCGCAAACTATCGCTGGTCATAAATATCGTACACGTAGCCCGGAAAAAGTAGCTGAAGATGTTGCTAAAATCCAACGTTACTTCCCACAGGTCAAAGAGATTTTCTTTGATGATGACACTTTCACTGATGATCTTCCTCGTGTAGAAGAGACGGCTCGATTGCTGGGTAAACTTGGCGTGACATGGTCCTGCAACGCTAAAGCAAATGTTCCATACGATACGCTCAAGATAATGAAAGATAATGGCTTACGCTTGCTTCTGGTCGGTTATGAAACTGGAAATCAACAGATTCTGCTTAATATCCGTAAAGGAATGAGAGTGGAATTTGCACGCAGATTTACCAAAGATTGTCATAAACTTGGTATAAAAATCCATGGTACCTTTATCGTTGGTTTACCCGGCGAAACTCAGGAAACCATCAAAGAGACTATTCGTTTTGCGAAAGAGATTAATCCACATACACTTCAGGTCTCACTGGCAGCGGCATATCCAGGAACTCGATTATATAAAGAGGCTGTAGAAAACGGATGGCTAAGAGAACAACAAGGTGAAATGGTCGCTGGAAATGGATTGCAAATCAGTTCCCTGGAATATCCTGATCTGTCACACGAGGAAATTTTTAATGCCCTCTCAAGTTTCTATAAACAATTTTATCTGCGACCACGCAAGATTGGAGAAATCACCTGGGAGATGTTACATAGCTGGGATATGACCAAACGTCGATTACGTGAAGGTGTGGAATTCTTCCAATTCCTGAACCAAAGACAGGATAGTGCCTGAGTTTTTGGCTTTCATTCGGGTAATCTTATGGTGAGCCGGTGGGGTCTGATAGCCATGGTAGCAGGTCTACTGCTCACCGGTTTACTCATCCAGCAACAAGATCTTATCAGGCTCTGGCAGGTTGTCAGTGGAATTAGCTGGGGTATTCTTCCGATACTGATCATCCATTTTCTGCAGCTAGTGTTTGCAGGACTGGCTTGGAGGACGCCTGTAGCTCATCTTCCAGCCATTCCCAACCAGACTTCATTTATTCAGATACGATGGATCAGGGAAAGTCTGAGTGGCTTATTACCCATTACCCAGATTGGTGGCGAACTAATTAGTATACGACTAATGACAATGCAGGGTATGAAAGGCTCATTGGCCAGTGCCAGCCTGGTTATCGATCTCACCATGGAAGCTATAAGTCTACTTCTGTTTACTCTGGTTGGTCTAACCGTGCTCTTGCTGACTGATCATACTTCTGCACTGGTTAAATGGGTGTTGATTGGGATAATGTTAATGACACCAGCAATTCTTGGGTTTCTGTTGGCACAACGATATGGAATTTTTAAAGGGATTGAAAAATTCTGTAACTGGATAGCTGATCGATCACCGTTGCTTCAAACAGGCGCTGCTGATGGTTTGCACGAATCTATTCTTAAATTATATCAAAAACCCAGAGCGTTACTCACTTCTTGCAATCAACATCTCATTGCATGGGGAATCGGCACCCTTGAAGTCTGGCTTATTCTCTATTTACTCGGATATCCCATAACATTGGTTCAAGCACTCATATTGGAAAGTCTGGGTCAGGCTATCCGCAGTGCCGCTTTCTTCATCCCGGGAGGCCTTGGCGTCCAGGAAGGAGGATACCTGTTATTAGGTAATCTATTTGGACTACCACCAGAAGCAGGCCTGGCACTGTCTCTGATCAAACGTGTTCGGGAGATTATCCTGGGATTACCTGGTCTACTGGCCTGGCAAATAATAGAAGGTCGGCATCTAATAAAGAACCAACCTGTGCCAGTGCCAGATAGTAGTGAATAATTAAAAGAAAAGATTTTCTTTATGGTCGGGAATCAGAATTAAGAATTCAGGCTTTAGATTTTCGCCTGACTTTTTCCATTTTTCGTTTAAGCGTCTCACTATTCACAAACTGTGTATAAGAAGAAGTTGGGGTTTGATCATATTGCAAACCATAACGGACTTTTTTCTTTTCGATTGCTCCCGCGTACATGACCGTCGCAACGATATCAAACTCAGGCACTTCACCTTTTTTTCCATCGGAAATGGTTATGGTCACTTTATCGCCTTTATTCAGGCCTTTTCCGGCTTCTATTCCCAAACCACTGAGACTGGCATCTATCACGATACATTTTTTTGAGCCGCCTAACAGACTGAATTTTTTAGGTGTTTCACCAGGCGTATAACGAGCGACAAATGATCCGGCAGCAATTCGCATATCACGACGATTGTTCGCCAGCGCTTCTGCTTCCGCTCTGATTTTGGCAGATTTTATAGCGTCGCGCCGGAATTTACCGGTAGCCGATTCCATCTCAATGTGCTCTTCAATTGGCTCATCAAGTGTATCTTCAAATGCGACTGTCATCTCTGATCTATCCACAAACGTTCTAAAGTCCAATAACGATTTACAGAAGTCTCTGATTAAGTCTGGATAAGATTTGTGGAATCTTAACTTTCACAAAATCATTCATGCTTAATCATAGCCCTCTGATTTAATTCATTAAAAACATAGCCTTAACGATAAGTTTTCTGGTTTTGATCAAGATGTTCTCAATCATCTTATAACCAGTTCCTTTACGTTATCGACCGAAAAGAAAAAATATTTAGGGGGTTTCATCTAAACCAGACTACTTTCTGAACCAGGCTTTTTTTAATAGAGCAATACTGGCTCCGGAAAGTAGCCAGACAGGAAGAGAGATATTCCAGAAACTGATTGAATCCTTACCCTGGAGACCATCCTGAAGTCCAAATAATAAGGCAGCCGCAACGATAAAAGCAGCCGCGATCATCGTTAACATATTTCGTTCATTCGCCAGGCGGATTTCCTGTTTCAGGCTTTCATGGGCTTCTTTATCTGAAAGGATTTGCAGCTCTCCCCTTTGCATTTTTTCCAGTACATCAAAGGCCGCCCCCGGAATTTCAGGTAATTTTTCTATCCAGCCAGGGAAGTTTTCTTTTGTCGCCTGGAATAGATGACGAACACCCGTTTGTTCGCTCATCCAGCGTTTCATTGTCGGACGAGCCGTATCCCACATATCCAGATCAGGATAGAGCTGCCGCCCAACACCTTCGATATTGACCAGTGTCTTTTGTAGTAGAAGCAGTTGTGGAAGGACTTCCATCTGAAACCGCTGTGCGGTCTGGAAAAGTCTGAGTAACAGATGGCCAAAGGAAATTTCCCTGAGTGGTTTTTCAAAAATTGGCTCACACACACTGCGGATTGCAAATTCAAAATCATCCACACGCGTGCCCGCAGGCACCCAGCCGGATTCAATATGTAAT
>JALSSM010000162.1 GCA_026984275.1 Gammaproteobacteria bacterium | reverse complement strand
GAGCACGGCGGTCATGGCGATGGTTTTATAATCGTGATATTCGATGGCATCCATTGTATCGATGGCGTGCCCATTGATGATCACCTGTGCGCCGACATCGGTATTGGGCTTGAGTAGAATCGGGTTGAAATCCGTGTGTGGTTCAAGTCCGCAAGCTTGTGCCTGTACGGCTTGCGCCCGACCAATTTCGCCACCATCAACGGTCACTGCACTGTTCAGCGCCATGTTCTGCGGTTTGAAGGGGGCGACTTTGACACCTTTATTTTTGTAGTAACGACACAGGGCTGTGACCAGTGTGCTTTTGCCGGCATCAGAGGTCGTTCCCTGGATCATGAGTGTTCTGGACATGCTAAAATGGTCGATTATTTTTAATTTGAATAGTTTAACTGAATGACAATAACAATCGATCTTTTAAGGCATGGCGATGTTGCCGGTGGAACAAAACTATTGGGGCATTCTGATGAACCGTTATCCGAACTGGGTTGGCAGCAATTGCGATCAGTGGTTGATGGTATTACGCCTCCGTGGACTAAAATTATTTCATCGCCGCTGCAACGTTGCCACGCCTTTGCAGAAGAGTTGAGTGACCGATTTGATTTGCCACTGACGGTTGATCAGCATTTCAGGGAAATTAGTTTCGGCAAATGGGACGGGCTGTCCTTTGCCGAATTATATGAAAGTCCTGATGCCGATCGTCTGTTACGATTCTGGCAAAACCCATCTGAAAATCCGGCACCTGGCGGTGAAGCTTACGATGAGTTTGAACAACGTGTTTTTTCTGCCTGGCAACCTTTACTGGAGAACGTTGATGACGATCAACATTATCTGCTGGTTGCGCATGGTGGCGTGATCAGGACAATTTTACGATATGTTCTGGCCTTCCCGACAGAACACTTCTTTCGACTTGATGTGCCTTATGCCTGTCTGACTCGTATAAGAGCTGAAACACCGGATTACCCAAGGCTGCTTTTTCTTGGTGGAAACCTCGGCGGATGACATTTCTGCTGCAACTGATCGTGGGAATACTGCTAGACTGGACGCTGGGAGAACCTTCTCGATTTCATCCTTTGATGGGTTTTGGAACACTTGCGGACAGGATTGATCGAACGTTCCCGGAAGAGAGTTTGTGGCGAAATAAAGTTTCCGGGTTGATTGTGGTGGTGACGCTGGTCGGACTGATCACATTACTGGTGTGGTGGTTGATCAGCTGGCCTGTGACTGGAATGATCACCGGCATTATATTCTTTTATTTCACGTTGGGTGGACGCAGTCTTTTTGAGCATGCAAGAGATGTACAAAATGCACTCAATGCAGAGGATCTTAAGGCCGCAAGGGTAGCTGTCGGTCGGATGGTCAGTCGCGATACCTCAGCCATGGATCGAACAGAAGTCTCGCTGGCGACGATCGAGTCTGTTCTGGAAAATGGTAATGATGCTGTATTTGGTACCATTTTCTGGTTTGTATTACTGGGCGCACCGGGTGCTGTTTGTTATCGTCTGATCAATACGCTGGATGCCATGTGGGGTTATCGCACCGCTCAATATTCTGAATTTGGCTGGGCAGCCGCACGGCTGGATGATCTGCTTAACTGGATCCCGGCAAGACTTTGTGCCTTGACTTATTCCCTCGTCGGGGAGACTAAAACCGCGCTCATCTGCTGGAAAAAACAGGCCGCAGCGTGGGAAAGCCCTAATGCGGGGCCAGTGATAGCCGCTGGTGCTGGAGCATTACAGATCCAGCTGGGAGGACCTGGAGTTTATCATGGACTCATTAAGGCGCGTCCTGTTTTAGGTACAGGCAGGGTACCCGTGCCTGAAGATATTCAGCGTGCTTTGTGGCTGGTGCAATATGGCGTGATGCTATGGCTATTGGTGATTGCATTGATCGTTGTTGGAAGGCAATTGAGTCTTGCCTGAACACGGAGGAAGATTGCTCAGGGCTGCCGAAAAATATTCGATTCCTGTCGAGGACTGGTTAGATCTGTCCACTGGAATTAATCCCAACGGCTGGCCAGTTCCAGCTGTTCCCGCAGAATGCTGGCAACGATTACCTGAACAGGAAGACGGGTTGATCGAGGTGGCTGCAAATTATTATGATTGTGAGTCTCTTTTAGCCGTGTCCGGATCACAGGCTGCAATCCAGATCTTGCCAAAGCTTCGTTCGCCTTGCCGGGTCGCAGTTCCGGAAATCGGTTATGCAGAACACCGTTTTGCATGGGAGCAAAATGGACATCATGTTATTCCACTTTCAACGAAAAGAATCTTTGAACAGTTCGATGAATTTGATGTGATTGTGATCATTAATCCAAATAACCCAACCGGAGAAATGATCGACAAAGATCGATTGATTGATCTGCATAAAAAACTGGCGAGAAAAGAGGGCTGGCTGATCGTTGATGAGGCGTTTATGGATATGACACCGGATCAAAGTTTGACGAAATCTTCTCCTTTGCAAGGTTTACTTGTTCTACGATCTGTCGGTAAGTTTTTTGGCCTTGCAGGGATCAGAGCCGGGTTTGTCGTCACCGATCAAAAAATGCTGAATGAAATAGAAAATCAACTTGGTCCCTGGTCTGTCACGACAGCGACACGCTGGATAACGAAAAAAGCCCTGGCCGACCATCAATGGCAGGATGCGATGCGGCAACAATTACGTGAACGATCGGCCAGATTAAATGAACTTCTGGAAACAAAATTTGAAGTGCGCTGTAGCGGTACCGATTTGTTCCAGACCTGCTGGATTGATCAGGCGGCAGACCTTTATGAAAGACTGGCTCAACAGGGTATCTTAGTCAGGTTGCTTGATCAGAAAGAGGGTTTACGTTTGGGTTTGCCATCAGAAGTGGATGCCTTTGATCGGTTGGAAAAGGCTTTGAGCTATTCTCTTTGACACAGTATAATCACGGCTAATTTATTTATCGCACTGGAGAACAAAATGTTAAAAATTTCAGACCGTTATCAGTTAATTATTGGCCTGTTTCTGGTGCTGTTAATGGTGGCCACCCGAGGTCATCATTTTGCAACATTGCAACACTTGCCTGATGCTTCACTGGCGATCTTTTTCCTGGCCGGTATCTACATCACACGTGTCTGGTTTTTTCCTTTATTGCTGGCTGTTGCCGGATTACTCGATTATGTCGCCATCACCTGGGGAGGCGTGAGCAGTTTTTGTATCTCGCCGGCCTATACGTTATTGATCGCGGCGTATGGCGCTCTCTGGTTTGCCGGGCGCAAATATGCTTCGATACATAAAGAACAATGGTTGTCACTCATTCCTCTGGTGATTTTTATGACGGTTGGATTTGTTCTCTCTGAAATCATTTCCAGTGGCGGGTTTTATTATTTTTCCGGCCGTTTTGCTGATCTCAGCCTGACAGAATTCGCCAGTCGCCTTACA
>JALSSM010000161.1 GCA_026984275.1 Gammaproteobacteria bacterium | reverse complement strand
AATTTTACGATGCCGATAAGGATTGCTGTAACAAGCACTGGAATCGTAATCCATGCCGGTAATTGTATCCTTCTAAATTCCTCTCCAAAACCACCCGGGTTGAAAAGTAATGACTGCCACCATCGGGCCAGCAGCACACTCAACATTGTCATCAAACCGAAAGAGGCCGCTACAAAACCATTCATAATGATGGCCAGGACGATTATCACTTCAGCCTGTTTCTCTGCATCACTGGTATTGCCAATGATCGCGACTTTGCTGGCATATTTCGTCAGACTGTTCTGCCAGAAATCTTCAATGCCACCCGAAAAATATCGCGACCCTGTTGCCAGGATCAAAGATATCGCCAAAACAACGATCAGTACGACAGTTTGTGATCGTGTGACTCGGAGCACCTGTGCACACAAACATACAGGTAACCAGAAAACCAGCACATTCAACAATGCCAGCGTTGGCGTACCAAACCTGACTAAGGCCACCACCATGCAAAAAAGTGCTGCTCCAGTGAGCGCAATAGCGGCATCCCTTGGTTCTTTACGCAGAACGACAAGCCCTGCAGCGGCACAACTCAACAGGAAGGAGAGTGGAAATATCCATCCCAAAGCACCAAACAGACCGATAATGCCTGCTGCCTGTATGTGACCGCGCAAAATATACGTGGCCAGTGCCTTCATGTTTGTCTTTTCCTTTGTGTACTTTTACTCGTGAGAGTCACAGTACGGGATCAAAGCCAGAAAACGTGCTCGCTTGATCGCCGTTTTTAATTGTCGCTGATAACCTGCTTTAGTACCTGAGACACGACTTGGCATAATTTTCCCTGATTCGGAAATATAGGCTTTTAGCGTGTTCAGATCCTTGTAATCAATCTCGGTATAACCTTCAGCGGTGAATTTGCAAAAACGTTTGCGTCGAAAATAACGTGCCATAATAATTCTCCTCTGATTTAACCCAGATCTTCCATAATATCGAATGCTTTCTTGTCTTCGATATATTGATAAAATTGTTCGCGAAGATGTGGTTCATAACCAGCATCTGCTTTAAATTCGTCGAGTAATGTCACAAACTTTTTACGATTTGCTGCCGTTTGACGTTTACCATACTTCTTGAGTACGTAATTCAGTTCGTGATCTTCTGTAGAGATGATCTCTGCATCTGTCGGCTCTTTTGCTGCAACGTCTTCAACAGGCGTCTCCGTAGCAGGTGCTTCTTCCGCCGCAACTTCTGTAACGGGAGCAGCTTCGAGTTCTGCTTTAGCCGCCTCGGCCTGCTCTGCAGCTTTTACTCTCTCAATCGCCGCTTCTTTTGCTGCGGCTTCTTTTGCCGCACGTTCTTCCTCTTCTTCCTTACTCTTGGCCAGGAAAGAAGGTTCGGTGACAGCTTCATCACGTTTGATGATCAGGTTACGAAGGACTGCATCATTAAACCGGAAAGCACTGTTCAACTCATCAAGTGCTTTTTGATCACACTCAATATTGATCATGACATAGTGTGCCTTATGAACTTTATTGATCGGGTAGGCCAGCAAACGGCGACCCCAGTCTTCCAGTCGGTGGATTGTCCCACCATCGGCTTCAATGATTGTGCGGTAACGATCGAGCATGGCAGGAACCTGCTCGCTCTGGTCAGGGTGGACCAGAAAGACGATTTCGTAGTGTCTCACTATATTCCCTCTCGGATTATAGCCTCCCAGATGCATTTGCTGGTGAGGCAAGGGTTAAAAAAGGGCGTATTCTATGTGAGTGGGTGAAGGGATGCAAGCGGCCATTTCAAGCTCTGGGGTGGTGCTCAGCATGCAGGCTTTGAAGTCTGGCCTGTGCAACATGTGTATATATTTGCGTGGTAGAAATGTCTCTGTGCCCTAACAACATCTGAACCACTCTCAGATCAGCCCCATGATTCAATAAATGTGTCGCAAAAGCATGACGTAACGTATGTGGTGAGATGGGTTTATTGATACCCGCTTTAACCGTTAATTGCTTAATCCTGTGCCAGAAAGCATGCCGCCCCATGGCTTTACCCTGACGCGCAGGAAACAAAGCATCTGAGATCGCACCTTTTAGTAGAGCCTGACGTGCTTCTTTCATGTATTGCTGTACCCAGTCAACCGCCTCTTCGCCCATCGGTACAATCCTTTCCTTATCACCTTTGCCAGTGATCCTGACGACCCCATGTTCAAGATTGATCTCCTGCAAAGTCAGGTTAACTAATTCAGAAACACGTAACCCAGTCGCATAAAGTAGTTCGATCATAGCCTTATCACGTAAACCTAATGCCTGTTCTATATCAGGTGCGTCCAATAGTACATCGACTTCTTCCTCTGTCAGAGACTTTGGAAGGCTTCGCCCTGCCCTCGGTGATTTAAGTCGACTGGTTGGATCTTCTTCAATCAGAGCTTCTCTGATCAGGTATTGGTAAAAACGCCGCAGACTGGTCAAACGACGTGCACGACTACGGGGAGAGGCAACCTCATAACTGTCGAGGAAATTCAACAGATCCTGCCAGCCCGATTTAAGAACCGTTTTATTATTTACCTGACACCACTTAATAAAAGAAAAAAGATCGGATCGATAAGAAGAAAGCGTATTGTCACTTAGTCCCTGTTCCGACCATGCCGTATCAAGGAATTGTTCAGCCAGTTCAAACTCAGTCGCCAAAATAAAGTTCAGGATCCAGTTTGGGAGGCATTTGTAAGAAAAATCCTTCTTTATTTAATGTCTGCATGACAGTCGTCACATCGACACGAGCCAGTTTTCGATTCTCAGATAATTCCAGTTCCATCACAAAAACAGGCTCACCAAAGGATTGTTTTAAGGGTTCAGGTATTTCATCATAACCATCCTCCTCAACAAGATAAAGATACATCTCTTCCTTGCGACTACTTTTATAAACCCAGCATGGGACTGTTTCGTTGTTTTCAGTCTGTTTATTCATAATGACTTCGTAATAATAGTGTGCGTATTATCTTATGAAAACAGTATTTAACAAAGTATCGAATATCCCTTCTATAATTATATGGTTTTTTTTGTTTTAATCTTAGTGACACTCCCCACCGAATTAACTGGAGAAAGACCATGGCTGAGCTTGTTCTTTATGAAGACGAAAATCACAAAAATGTCCTGATGGAAGACTATTCTGAAGGTGAAATGATTCCAGCGAATCAACACCTGATCATGCATAATGGCAAAGGGATGTTTCTGGACCCGGGTGGTCATAAAATGCATTCAAAGTTATTTGCTGATTTATCTGATCACCTTCTACCAAATAATATGCAATATCTGTTTTTCTCCCATCAGGATCCTGACATTGTTGCCGCGATCAATTTCTGGTTAATGGCAACGGAGGCCGATGGCTATATGTCATCCATGTGGACCCGATTTGTCAGTCATTTTGGTATTGATTCAATGATGGCTGACCGTATTAAGCCAATCTCTGATGAAGGTTGTCTGCTTGATCTTGAAGGTGTTCAACTTTCAATTATCCCAGCACATTTCCTGCATTCATGCGGTAATTTCCAGGTCTATGATCCCGTTTCAAAGATTCTGTACTCCGGTGACCTCGGCGCCTCTATCGGAACGGAAAACAGGACAGTGGAAGATTTTGATTCACATATTCAATATATTGAGGGCTTCCATCGACGTTACATGCCATCGAACAAAGGCTATCAATATTGGGCCAACATGGTTGAACAACTGGATATCGACATCATCGCCCCACAACATGGTGCTGTCTACAAGGGCAAAGAGAATGTGAAGAAGTTTATTGACTGGGTACGTAATACACAATGTGGTCTTGATATAATGGAAGATACCTACCAGCTTCCAACCAAACTTTATGGAACTTAAATACCCTGATAGTTTCGTCACTATGCCGGGAAAAATTTCTCGGTACAGTGACGATAATAGCTGTACAACGACCACCTGATAGCCAACACAACCGTTTCTATCTCGGTCATCGACAGGCAGTTTGTATCTTCAGAACATAAAGAACCTGATTAATTCATCGTTAATAATAGTTGCGTTCTACTGGCCTTATCGTCAACCTATACAAAAGCAAAAAATAAAAAAGGAAATCAATTCATGGCCAAACTCTTCAGAATTGCCGGATTTTTGCCCTTTATTCTGGTTGTTTTTCTCAACGCCTTTGTCGATCTGGGTCATAAGATCATCATTCAAAATTCCGTCTTCAAAACCTACAGCGGACAGGAACAGATCATCCTGACTGCGATCGTAAATGCTCTGATTCTGTTGCCATTTATTCTCCTTTTTACACCGTCGGGATTTCTGGCTGATAAATACCCAAAGAACCGGGTCATGAAAGCCAGCGCATTGATAGCTGTTTGTCTGACCAGCCTGATCACGCTTTTTTATTATCTCGGATTTTTCTGGGCCGCTTTCGCCATGACTTTTTTGCTGGCCGTACAAAGTGCGATCTATTCACCATCCAAATTCGGGTTTATTCGTGAACTGGTGGGTAATGAACGTCTCTCCACGGCAAATGGTCTGGTTCAGGCCGTTACCATGATCGCCATTCTCTCGGGTACATTTGCCTTCTCAATCATGTTCGAGAGTCACCTGGATGGTATCAACTATGAAAACAAATCCGAACTGATCAGAACGATTGCACCTGTTGGCTGGTTCCTGATCCTCGGTTCTCTGATCGAATTTGCTCTTACTTTTCGCTTGCCGCAAAAGCAGGAGACTTTTAAAGAATTGCACTTTGACTTTGGCCGCTATATCCGTGGTCAATATCTGAAAAATAACCTGGGTATTGTCTATCGCCACCCAGTGATCTGGCTTTCCATTATAGGATTATCGATCTTCTGGGCCATCTCACAGGTGTTACTTGCCTCATTCCCGGCCTTTGCCAAAGAAACGATGAACACTCTCGACACAGTCGTGATACAGGGCATGATGGCCTGTGCCGGGATCGGCGTCATGCTGGGATCGATCACCTCGGGTAAACTCTCTAAGAATCACATCGAAACCGGCCTGTTGCCCATCGGTGCGATTGGTGTAGCACTGACACTGGCCATCATGCCCGGTTTGAATTCACCTGTCTCTCATGCATTAAATTTTCTGGCACTCGGTTTTCTGGGCGGTCTGTTTATTGTACCGCTCAATGCTCTGATCCAGTTCCATGCAAAGGAGCATGAACTTGGGATAGTCCTTGCAGCCAACAATCTAATCCAGACTTCAGTTATGTTGAGCTTTCTTGCACTGACCGTTCTCTTCGCCTGGTGGGGCCTTAGTACGGTAGGACTGATTTCCTTGCTCACTTTTGTGGCTTTTATTGGTGCAGGTTACACGCTCTATCACTTGCCACAGTCGTTTGTACGTTTGCTGGCTGGCAGGCTGATCGCCAGTAAATATCGCCTACAAGTCCAGGGCTTCGACAACATACCTGAGAGTGGTGGCGTATTGATGCTGGGAAATCATATCAGCTTTATCGACTGGGCGATCCTGCAAATGGCCAGTCCTCGCCCAATCCGCTTTGTGATGGCCAGGAATTATTACGAACGCTGGTATCTGAAATGGTTTCTTGATCTGTTTGGTGCGATTCCTATCGCCAGGGGTGCAAGTAAAGAGGCGCTGGAAACAATTACTCAATTACTCAATGATGGGCAAGTGGTGGCTCTGTTTCCGGAAGGTGTGATCAGCCGTACTGGACAGCTGGCAGAATTCAAACATGGATATGAAAAAGCCGCTGCCGGTGCAGAAGGTGTCATTCTACCTTTTCATTTACGGGGTCTCTGGGGTAGTCGTTTTTCCCGATCCAGCAATAAACTTAAACACGCTCCAAAATCAGGCGGTCGTCGTGATCTGATCGTTGCCTTTGGCAAACCACTGCCCATGACGACAAAGGCTGAAGAAATGAAACGGCGGATTTTTGAGCTGTCTATCGAATCATGGGAGACCTATTCACATACGCTACAAACGCTTCCGGCTGCCTGGCTGGAAACGGCCAGAAGACTCGGTGGTGAGATGGCGATCACAGACTCACGAGGGAAACCCATCAGTAATCATCAGTTGATGACTACCGTCATTTGTTTCTCACGTCAGATAAATACTCGAGAACAAAATATCGGTCTATTATTGCCAAGTTCAGTCTCAGGTGTGATTGCGAATCTGGCCGTCTTATTACGTGGGAAAACTGTCGTCAATTTAAACCCCAAAAATATTGGAGAATCGATCAATAAGGCTGGCCTGAAAAACATCTATACTTCTCGAGCATATATTCAATCATTAAACGAAAAAGGCTTTGATTTATCGGAAGTTCTGAATCAAATAGATCTTCTCTATATAGAAGATGTGAAACCTGAGATCAGTTCATTGACAAGATTAAGGACACAAATTATAGCGAAAATACTTCCATCACGATTATTACAAGCTCTGTACTATAAATCCGTCGATCTGGAAAGCCCTGCGGCGATCCTTTTCCCGAACCGTCAAAATGAAAAAGTAAAAGGTGTTGTCTTAAGCCATCGCAACATGATGGCTAACCTGAAACAGGTTGCTCATGTTTTAAATACTGAAGAGAGCGATGTCATGATGGCAACACTTCCTCTATCACATGCTTTTGGTTTTACTGTGACAACTTTCTTGCCATTAGTCGAAGGCATCCCGATTGTTTGCCATCCGTCACCCACCGATGTTGTAAACATCGCAAAAGCGATTGCAAGATCCAATGCCACAATCCTGATCACAACCCCTGCCATTCTGAAAATGTTTAATCAGAATGAAGAAGTCCATCCACTCATGCTCGAGTCTTTACGCGTCGTTGTGGCAGGAGCAGAAAAACTCGATCAGGAAATCAGCATTGCATTTAAGCTTAAATTTAACAAAGACATTTATGAAGGTTATGGCATCACTGAAACTTCTCCAGTTGCAAGTGTCAATGTCCCCGACAAACTGGATACCAGTGACTGGAGAGTCCAGCATGGTTGCAAAATCGGAACCGTTGGTATGCCACTTCCAGGCACCAGTTTCCGAATCGTTGATCCGGAAACAATGAAAGAATTACCCATTGGTGAAGATGGGTTGATCCTGATCGGTGGTCCTCAAATCATGTCTGGTTATTTAAATGATCAAAAAAACACAGATCAGGCGATCATTGAAATAGATGATGTTCGCTGGTTTAAAACTCAGGATAAAGGACATCTGGATGATGATGGCTTTCTGACCATCGTTGGCCGCTATTAACGATCCAGAAGACCATGCTGAGTTTTTTCAGTACCCTCCATCTCTCTAAATAAACCTCCCGCATCTTCTATTTCCTGCCAAACAATTGATCTTGATCAAAGCAAGTCTATTTTCTGGTGCTAGATTTATGCTGAGTGAATAAATTGTTTCTAGCAAATTTACAGGAGAGTGACATGTTTCAGCCAATTCCAGTTTTTGAAGAAAATGTTTTCGCTTTTAAAGTAACCGGCAAATTAACAAAAAAAGATTATGACGAATTTCTGCCTGTACTCACAACGTTAATCCACAAGTATGGCCCTATCTCATTACTCCTGGAGTTGGAAGACTTCCATGGGCTGGAACCCGAAGCAGTCTGGGAGGATTACAAGTTTGGAACAGCTCATGACAAGGATTTCCTTAAGATTGCAATTGTTGGTGATAAACGTTGGGAACGATGGATGACCGTCCTGATGGATGCTTTTACAAAAACTGAAATTCGTTTTTATCGTCGTGAAGATGCTGCCATTGCCTGGGACTGGTTAAGGGACATTGAGGAAAAGGATGAAGCCACCAGTGAAAAAGAAAAAAACAGCATCAAACCCTATAAAGAGATTCTGGTTGCTACAGATTTCTCACCTCATTCAGAAAAGGCATTATTTCGAGCAAAGGAAATAGCCGCGAAATATAATGCAAATATATCTATTCTCCATGTCATGGAACCACTGGGAAGTTACGAACATGACTATATGATGGTTGGTGTACCTGAGCAATAC
The DNA here is from genome assembly GCA_026984275.1 of Gammaproteobacteria bacterium. Lineage (GTDB taxonomy): Bacteria > Pseudomonadota > Gammaproteobacteria > CAJXQU01 > CAJXQU01 > CAJXQU01. Next base: position 7,539 of record JALSSM010000161.1, on the reverse strand, counting down.
GATCATACTGATCGAATATTATATACAAATGCAGAAAAACGACTGGAAGAACTGAAAAATGAACTTGGCCTCCCAAATGTTTCTGGCGAAGTCCTTTGGGGCACACCCAAAACTACCATTTTACTTTATACAGAAGGTAAGAAGATCGATCTGATCGTGATGGGTTCACATGGACGGCATGGCATTTCAAGATTAATTGGATCTACAACAAACGGTGTGATCAATCATGCCAGATGTGAGGTTTTATCTGTCAATATCTGATGTCATAGAAAACCATCTTGAATTACTGACAAATGACACTATATTGGACAGGAACATAATAACTTCGGAATTTTTCTGCAACCTATGGAATATAAAGATTATTACAAAATACTGGGTGTTGAACGTGATGCAACTCAAGATCAGATCAAGCGTGCCTATCGTAAACTGGCACGTAAATATCATCCTGATGTCAGTAAAGAATCAGATGCTGAGGCACTTTTCAAAGAGCTTGGTGAAGCCTATGAGGTTCTGAAGGATCCAGAGAAACGTGCGGCATATGATCAATTAGGTGCTAACTGGAAAGCTGGTCAGGACTTTCATCCACCACCCGACTGGAATACTGGATTTGAGCACAGTGGCGCAGGGTTTACCGGGGCTGATGAAGCAGATTTTAGTGCTTTTTTTGAAGAATTGTTTGGCCGTGATTTTCGATCTGGTCAGACCGGTAGAAGACAAACTGGAGGTTTTCACGCACGCGGTGAAGATCACCATGCAAAAATTCTGATCGACCTCGAAGACAGTTTTAATGGAGCGAAACGCAGTATCACCTTACGCGCTCCAGAAATGGATTCCGAAGGTCATGTATATCTAAAGGAAAGGACTTTGAACGTCACGATTCCAAAAGGCGTTAAAGCGGGTCAACATATCCGTCTCGCTGGACAGGGTAATCCTGGTATTGGTGAAGGCAAACCCGGTGATCTTTTTCTTGAGATCGAATTCAGACCACACCCCATTTACAGGGTTGATGGACGCGACTTGATGATTGATCTACCAGTTGCCCCGTGGGAAGCAGCATTAGGTGCAAAAGTTAAAGTACCGACACCAGCAGGCACTGTTGATCTGAATATCCCGGCAGGCTCAAATTCTGGACAAAAATTAAGATTAAAAGGTCGTGGGCTTCCTGCTAAGACATCTGGTAATTTGATTGCCGTTCTCCAGATTGTTGTTCCGCCAGCCACCAGCGATGAGGCTAAAAAACTCTACAAAGAAATGGAACAGAAGCTAAAATTTAATCCGCGCGCGAAACTGGGAGTTTAACACGTGATGAAGAATGAAATTTCAACAGATTTTGTGGTGAGTATTCTGGAAGAAGAATCTCAATTATCGCTGGGTGATTTATGTTGCGCCTGTGCTGTACATGCTGAACAAATCATTGAACTTGTAGAAGAAGGTATTCTTGAACCGACAGGTGTTGAAATTGTTGAATGGCGGTTTTCTGGAACAAGTCTGATCCGTGCCAGAACAGCGATCAGACTACAGAAGGATTTACATATAAATACTGCCGGTGTTGCCCTGGCACTGGATTTGATGGATGAGATAGAGCGTTTGAAAAAACGCTTACGTTAATCATTATTTTTTTGCACAGGCTAGTGACAACGTTGCTTAATCTCCGTTAGTATTTCCTGTGCAAGTTCATGTCTTGCGAATTCCAGTTGATGCTCCAGAACAGCGGTGAGGTCACCCTTCCTGGTCAGTGGGTTTGCCAGAATCACTCTGAAATAGATCAATTCAGCACCATTATATTTTTCCATACCTATTCGCGTTCTGGATACGAATGTTTTACCTTGTTCACGCTGCGCTTTTTGTATATTTTTATTGATCAAATCCAGTTTTTCGTTGATCCAGTTAACTGAATCCCGATCCGTTTTCTGTAAACATTCCTGAATCCATTTTGGAGCGAATCTATAGCCCATGATATTGAGCTCTGGATGAATCAGAAGTTCGAAATCATCATGTTCATCTATCATTTGTGCGAAATGTTTTGCCTTTTCGATCCCTTGATCAATCAACATCTCATAGCCTTTCCGACCAATAATATTTAATCCGGCATGGACCAGTAGCGCCATTCCAGGCCTTGAGCCTTCGAGACTTTGCTGTCCCAGATCTCTCGAACCCCGACGAATAATATATTCAGCATGAAGTTCAATACTCTGAAGAGATTCCGGATCTTTGAACAGCACCATGCCCGCACCCATAGGGACATAAAACTGCTTATGGGCATCTATCGTGACTGAGTCAGCAAGTTCAATCCCTTTAAGCAAAGATTTATATTTCTCGGAAAATAATGTTGGACCGCCCCATGCACCATCAACATGAAAGTGACATTTCAACTCCTTACTCAATGCAGCTATTTCTTCAAGAGGATCAACATTGCCGGTTTCAGTTGTGCCAGCAATTCCAACCAGACTCATGATCCGGTAACCTTGTTCTCGCAATGCTTCGGCTTTCTCTCGCATTGCCTGAACGTTGACCTTATTTTGCTCATCCGTCTCAATCGTGATCAGATTGTCTCGTCCAAGACCCAGTAAATCGACGGCTTTGAGTAGAGAATAATGACCTCGCCTGGAAACCAGGACAACAAGCCCTTTGATTCCGGCTTCCTGCATGGCGCCATGCAATCCACTTTTAGAAATAGTGCCCTCATTCATGCACCTGTTACGCGCCACCCATAAGGCGGTTATATTGGCTACAGTACCGCCAGAACAAAATGCTCCCAGTGCATGATCTGGACTATGTAACCATTGCTGATAGAAAGCGTCATCTCTTTCATAAATCAGTCCATGTAACATGCCCAGTACCTGACGTTCCATCGGAGTGAAAGCTTTTGAAGTCTCTACTTTAACCATGTTCTGGTTCAAAGCGGTAATGATTTTAGACAACGGCAGCATAAAGTAAGGCAAGGCAGATGACATATGGCCAATAAAACCGGGAGAAGAAGTATGAACAGATTGTGCTACAAGATGTTTGAGTATGAAATCAGTGTAAGCCTGAACATAAAAAGGTTGCTCAGTGATTTCCACAGAAGAGAAATCAGCTTCAATTTCCGGCATAGATTTTTCTTCAGCAACAATATGTTCACGTAGAAAACCATCGATATTTGATGAAATCTCCTGTTCAATCCTTGCTAATGTTGCCCCACTGGACTCAGGTATTGTGAAAATACGATCCAGGTTTTCCTGATTAACCTCTGCCCGTTCGTCATTATCCAGTCTTGGCATTTTTTCCTGCAACCACATAAATGTCGCTACCTCTGTACGAGACATTATCTTTATTTTGTTCTGGATTAAACCAGCGAGGGGCAATAATACCAGTTGTTAGCCTGAATTATAAATCTTGACGAAAATCTCATTCAGGCATAGATTCCACTTCTTTCAAATGATCATCACCATCTATGTCTACTCAACAGCTATCATCAATCGACCCGTCCACTATTAAATACAATCGTTGTGACGTTGATCTGGCATCAGGCAACACCGCAATTTCAACAGTCAGTTGTCAAAATCTGATCGATATACTGGGTGGATTCGGTCGTGCCTTCCAGATCCTGGGAAAACAAGATGTTGAACATGCTTATGCCGATAATAATCCATTGATTGTCACAACCGGGATCATGACTGGTACAAATATCATGACCGGGTTGCGAACTTATTTCTCGGCCTATAGCCCACTAAAAGTTTCCAACGCTGGACTTCCTTCGGCAATGTGGTCTGCTGCAAGTGGAAAGTTTGGATCGAAACTTAAATGGTCTGGAATTGATGAAGTAATTTTCACAGGCAAATCTGATCATCCTGTTTTACTTGTGATCAGGCAAACAGAAACTGGAACAAAAACTGAACTCATTTGTGCCGATAATCTTCTCAATCTACATCCCCATGAAAAAATAATGGCTCTGCAGTCACAATATGAAAATGCGCATTTCGCGGTTATCGGTCCAGCCGGTGAGAATTTCGAAAATTGTTATTTTGGTGCTATTGCACTCAGTACAGAAAACCAGCTCAAATCTGGTGATGATAAAAGTCGTTGGGCTGGTCGTGGTGGCATGGGATCAGTGATGGGTTCAAAGAACCTGATCGGAATCGTTGTTCAGTCAGGCGATATAAAAATTAAACCATCACCTGGAATACGAGAACTGAACAAACAGATTGTCACAGGCCCTGGGTCAAGAAAATTCAGAGAAAAGAAAAAAGGAGGACTGGGTGGAACATGGGCAAATTACGACGCGCTGGAACAATTCCATTATGTTCCGGAAAATAATTTTAGACCTCAAGGTGATGGCAAACCTGAATTGATGTTCAGAGAAAATGTAGAGCCACAATTTTCGATCAAAGCAGAAAACTGTTTTAAGTGTGCAATTGCCTGCCATAAAAATCTTTATGAAAAAAATGAAGATGGTCGTCGTGGAAAGTTTCTGGCTAAATTTGATTATGAACCACTCAATCTGTTATCGACAAATCTGGGGATCCATGATCCACTTCACGCCACAGAGCTGGTGGCATTATGTGACAAAATGGGCATGGATTCCATTTCGCTTGGCACCACCATTTCCTACGTACTGGACTATAACGAACGTCATCCAGAAAAAAATATTTGTAATGGAGCCACCTTCGGTGACTTCAACAAAGTGAAAGAATTGATAGAAGTCGCTGGTAAAGGAAAATGTCCGGAAATTGGTCGTGGTGTAAAACGTTTATCTCAATCGTTAGATGAAACTGAATACGCCATGCACGTAAAAGGACTTGAATTACCGGCCTATCTTGCGGACACTAACCCCGGCTATCCCTGGGCGATTGCTGGTGGTCACATGACTATGGCAACTTATATGTTGTACGCACTTGAAGGAAATAGTTCCGTTGATTACTGGGTAAAAGCGATCACTGAACGCGGACTTTATTTTGTTCGCGATGATTTATTAGGTGTTTGTAAATTCGCCATGCTAGACATAGAAGGTGCACTGAATGCACTTGAAATTGGAGCTGATCTTAAAATTACTGAAAAAGAATTATTAAAAGCGGTACGACAATCATTTATCCATGCATTGTGGTTGGAAAGAAAACAGGGCTATACACGTGAAGAGTATTCACTTCCAACACAGATTTTTGAAAAACCTAATCCTGCTTTAAAGAAAGAACACTTCTTAACCAGAGAATTCTTTGAGCAGTTAAGTGATCAGGTGTGGGAAATATTTGAAAAAGAGATCAACACACTTTGATAAAAAGACCAGTAATTTCAGTTCGTCTACCTTCATCGCTTTCTGAAAGAATTGGAAGCCGTGGAGAAATCATTGTTGAAGGCAGAAACGTCGAAGAGTGCCTGAAATATGCTTCAGAAAAATTTCCGGATCTTGAGAAGATCATCTGGCCAGAAAAAGGGCAACTTAATCCGGCCATTCTGATCTTCCATAAAGAAGAACCTGTCATTAATAAAAATTTAAAGCAAACTGTTTCCGATGGGGATCAGGTTGATATTATTCCTGCCATTTCCGGGGGGAAATATTGTTAAGGTATTTAACCTGAACTATGGATAAGGGATAGCCATCCTTATCCCGAGTTCAGGTTATTTAAAATTTTACTGATCACATGAAAGCCTTCTTGTTTATTCTAAACAGGATAAGAAGACCACTCGCTAAAAACCAAAAGGCTGCCGGTAAAGGAACAGCAGCCACAGCCAGGTTACTTGTCAAAGCAAGATCTTTCTGGGCTGAGGTTAATCGATCACCGCTTCCACCTGAAGTCATCAGCCCTTCTGGCGCACTTCCATCATTTGTATGAGGAAGTCCAAGGTTGTGACCGATCTCGTGAGCCACAACACCCGCTATGGCTTCCTGACCACCTAAGAAACCTAATAAATTGGTTCCTACAAACTGTGTCACACCGTTTCCGGGTCTGAAAGCCAGTCCTGCTGCATAATTATCTGATAATAGACCAAACCCTGCCGCAATTCTGACAAAAAACATGTTGAGTATATTGGGGTTGGCGTTAGTGACACCACTCGCTGCTCCGTTTGTCACGATCGTGCTCAGATCAGTCGTTGGTCGTGTGTTTCCACCATTATCTGGTGCCCCACCTGCACCCCAGTTTGCGAAGGTATTATTCCATGTATTGGCAGCCAGGAACACAATATCAATGCCGGCTTGCGCCCAGATTTGATCGATTAATCCTGTGATTGATGATTCCTCTGCAGGAGAGCCAAAATAGTTTGCAGTATTGCCACCATCATCATCAGAAACAATGATCGGCTGAACAGTCACTGTATGTGTTATAGGTATTGCGGGATTAATGATTAATGCGAATGATGTTGATGTTGAAAGAAAATAGACGATCATTAAAAAAGTTAATTTTAATAATGGGTTTTTAATCATAATTTATTCCTTGCAAGAATTTACCAATAGGCTGTTTTACAATCAGACAAATCTTTATCTGGTGAAAAACTGGTACTGCAGAAATTATGCCAACGGCGAGGATTTTTAAAAAATGAATCTAACCTGTTTTAACGTCATGTTTTTCCATGACATTATTTTTTACTGTTATTACCGGAAGATGAAATAGTAAAAGTAAGGAACTGACATTGTGCTTTTTTGTCGTTTATTAACGACAGTTTTCCTCTCAGGAGGCAAGAAATTTATCTGATTCTGGAATCAGTTATGCTCAATTAGATCAATTTATATTGATGCCTGTACACAACGTAATATCCCATAATTATATTCTTCATTTAGTTCTAAATAGACGGGCTTAAGTCGGCCTTTCTCATCATCAAGTGATTCGAGAGTAAAGACAATTTCATCATATTCAGCGTCTTCCAGATCAATCACTTCACGAACATCGATCAAACCAACTTCTATTGCTTCAGCAAGGTGCGTATAGATCGTCGTTTCTTTCATATCTCTTTTCTGCGCGATTTGATCAACATTGTGACCTTCATGAAAAAGTATCAAGGTTTCATTGACTGTGGCGCTGAGATTATTGTCGAGTAATTTCTCCAGTGGATAGTTAGCGATCTCATTGAGAAATTTTTGTCCGTATCGAGCAAGTTTTTGCTCACCCACACCAGAAATACGCCGCATTTCATTCAGTGATTGTGGTCTTTTCCTGACCATTTCCTGTAAGGTTGAATCATGAAAGATAACGAAGGGTGGTACACCATGTTCTTCTGCCAGATTTACACGTAATGATCGCAGGGCTTCCCATAATGGCAGATCCTGTGGTCGGACAGGCATTTTTTGTTTTTTATCGCTGACGATCTTTTCTTCTCTGACCTGCTTCCTCAGATCAAGCTTCTGTTCACCACGTAATACTGGACGACATTTTTCAGTCAGGCGAAGCGCTCCATGTCGTTCCATATCAACATCAAGATAACCCAGTGCGATCAATTGCCTGAAAATGCTTCGCCATTCTGCACTGGAAAATTCTTTTCCAATACCATAAGTACTGATCTCATCATGTCTGTTTCGTTGAATTCTTTCGTCAATTTTTCCAAGCAGGATATCGATAATATAATTCA
>JALSSM010000160.1 GCA_026984275.1 Gammaproteobacteria bacterium | reverse complement strand
TAGTTCTAACGATAAAAGCTTTTATAAACAGAATCGGCTCAAACAATTGCGCGCCTTTTGTGTGGCGGCAGAGACCGGTAGTTTTTCAAAAGCAGCTGATCTGCTCGACCTGACACAACCCTCGATTTCACAACAAATCCAGTCGCTGGAAAAAGATCTCAATATCACACTATTTCACAGGAATGGCCCCAGGATCATCCTCACAGAAATGGGAAAAGAACTGCTACCTATCGCCAAACCACTCGTTGATCAGATCGACACATTACCCTCCCTTTTTGTGGAACATCTTAAACAGGATGAGGAAACTGAACTCAATATTGCCGCTGGAGAAGCCACGATTCTTTATATCCTTCCGGAGGTTATTGAGAAGTTTAAAAAAGCACATCCCAATGTCACTATCAAATTACGCAATGAAACTGGAATCAATAGCCTGAGCCTTCTGCGTGAGAATAGCGCCGAATTTGCCGTTGGTACGATCCGTGACATACCGGGGGACATTCAATACAGGGGGATTTATAATTTTGCACCCGTTTTAATTTTGCCATACGGTCATCCGCTTGCAACAGAAAAAAACATCAGCTTAAGTCAGATCAGCCAATATGAACTGATCATTCCCCCACCCCACTTTAGTACATGGACGATTGTTGAGAGCGTTTTCGACGAACACAAGATCCCATATAAAGTCTCTCTCGAAGCCGGTAGCTGGGAAGTGATCAAAAAATATGTTGAGCTGGGTCTGGGTATCTCTATTGTCACCAGCGCCTGCCTGACCGGAAATGAAAAGCTGATCACCCATCCATTACCCGGCTTTTTCCTTGATAGAAATTATGGCGTCCTTTTATTAAAAGGAAAATCGCTCACAGCCAATGCTCGACACTTTATAAAGTTAATGGATCCCGGCTTCTTCCACACAAGCAAGGCATAGATTATGACTGAAGTCTTTAATCTTAGTCAGAGAAGTAATGTCTGGCCAGGCCTGGCCTTGATGAGCAATCTATTATTCGTCTCTGTTGAACTGCACCTGAAATACTTGATTGTAATATATCGTTAAAATCTATAGTTTCCATTTTAAGAGGAGAAAGTCATTTGCTATTTTAAATTTCAGGATATTAATTAAAATTACCACGGATGCCCCCAATGATTTCAAACTCTTTTTCCCAGCTTGCAAAACGAAGTCTTAAATTCAAACCACCTCAGTCTTATGGAATATTAGCGCTCAGAAAATATCATTTTCTCACCGGGTTATTACTATTATTAGCAGCCAGTAATCTTTATGCGGCACAGAACTTCCAAAGTAAGGATTTTTCTCCCTATCCCTGGCATGATTCTCTGTCTGAGGGTTTTACTTATGATGAAGGATTATATTATTCTTCACTGACCCCGGTAGCATGGCATACCTGTACATTCGGTGCGCTCTACTTATACCGAGAAATAATACAACCATCACAACACCAAATCATACGGGAATACTGGAAAGACATAGGTGGTTTTACAGCAGGTGGTATAGCATGTGGTGGATCTTTGGGTGTTGATGAGTATATCTGCACAGACGGTGCTGTCTGGAATATCGCGCAAAAAGCCTGTTTAATTAACCCTTGTGCCGATGGGGAAAGCTATGACGAGCACACTGGACAGTGCCTCCCCAGCGCAAAACAACCAGACTGCCCAAAATCAGAGAATCCGATTAGTTTTTTAACGGGCTACAAGTACAAACAACAAACCGATATTCCCACCTCAGTCCACAATCTTGGGTTCCAACGTTACTACCGAAGTGGCGCGGTCTATGGTTTAGATACCGTTTTCGGTGGTTATTGGCGTCATCAATATGAGCAACGGATCAAGTTACATCCACTTGGTCAAGAGTTGGTTGTGATCACCGCCAATGGTCGCCAAATCCCTTTTCATAAAACAGGTGCTGCCTGGACAGGCGATACCGACAGCACCAGTACCCTGACAGAGTTGTTTGATGCTTCCTCCAATCGTATCGGCTGGCAACATCACACCAGTAACAACCAGATTGAACAGTACAATGCTCAAGGACAAATCACCTCCATCACTTATCTCAACGGTAACAAACTGACCTTTGACTATGCACTGGATCAAACATCAGGTGGTGACGACAACACACTCACTTTGGACAAAGTCACCGATGCATCCGGTCATTCTATCCAGTTTGCTTATACCGGGCACTTACTCACCCGTATCATAGATCAAGACGGCTTAACCTATCGGTACGAATACAACAGCGATAATCATCTTAATAAAGTCATCTATCCGGATGATACCCCACAGGACAATACGGATAACCCTTCCAGGATTTATCATTACGAAGACACGAATCACCCCGCTTTAGTCACCGGCATCACCGACGAAACGGGTCAACGGACAGATACCTGGATCTATGACGCACAAGGCAGGGCCATCTCCTCTGAGAAAGGCTCTTCTGGCAGTGGCATTAGCCTGACCACCGTAGATTACACGTATATGGATGATCCAACCGATCCAAGAGTGACCGTAACCAATGCTTTGGGCAAACAAACCACTTTCCACTACACCACCGTTGCCGGAGTTCGCAAGGTGACTCAAATAGAAGGCCATGCCAGTACCTATTGTGCCGCAGGAAACCAAAACACCACCTACGATGCTAACGGTTTTAAATCCAGCACCACAGACTGGAATGGTAATCAAACCACCTATAGTTACAACAGTCGCGGATTAGAAACCGAACGGATTGAGGCCGTGGGCACATCCGCCCAACGCAAAACCGTCACCCAATGGCATACCATCTTCAGGTTACCCACTCAGATTGATGTGTTTGATCACAACAATACCTTGATCAAAAGGACTACGAATACTTATGACACCCAGGGTCGCCGACTCAATCAGACTATCGAAAGCTACTGAGTAAGACATAACAAGGATGATGATCATGATGATGAACAACACAAAAACAATCAACTTAATCCTCGGCTTTCTGTTCGGTCTGGTTTTTGCGCAATCAGCCATCGCTGCCACTCGCACCACCATCACCACTTACGATCCGGTCACCCATCAGATCGCAACCATTGATGGTCCAAGGACCGATGTCAATGACATCACGACCAACGATTACGATCCAGCCACGGGTAACCTCATCAAAGTCACCAATGCCTTAGGCCACGTGACCACATTTTCGAACCACGATGCCCATGGGCGACCACAAACGATCACTGATCCCAATGGTCTGATCACAACGCTAACCTACCATCCTCGAGGCTGGTTGTTAAGCCGCACTGTTGATGGCAATACAACGACGTTTGACTACGACAATGTCGGCCAGTTGATTAAGCTGACTTTGCCCACCAACGCCTTCATCAGCTACAGCTACGATGCCGCTCATCGTTTAACCGATATTACCG
>JALSSM010000159.1 GCA_026984275.1 Gammaproteobacteria bacterium | reverse complement strand
ATCATGAAAAGCAGAATACAATGGATCTGGTGTGAGTGTATTTGCATTTTCCTTGTAAAGTTTAACCAGAGCACTGATCAGCTTATTAGAATCTGCATGGTCAGATGCATATTGATCCGCTTCAAACTCGAATTTTCTTGAAAGTCTTGCCATCAATGGGCCAAGGAAAAAACTGAAAATGGGTGATACCATCAGGAACAGGATCAAGGCCATATAGATCGATGGTTGTGATACGCCAAGCCCATGATAAAACCAGTCTTGTTTGATCAGCCAGCCTAATAACGCCAGGCCAGCCAGACTGATCACAGACATAAAACCTACCTGTTTGATAATGTGTTTACGTTTGAAATGTCCCAGTTCATGTGCCAGAACAGCTTCAATTTCATCAGCTTCCAGATCATCGATCAGCGTGTCATAGAAGACAATGCGTTTATTAGCTCCGAATCCTGTGAAATAGGCATTGCCATGGGATGATCGTGTAGAACCATCGACCACAAAGATCCCTTTACTGGAAAATCCATTTCTTTCCAGCAGTGCCTCGATACGCGATCTCAACTCCTCATCTGAGAGGGGTTCGAATTTATTAAATAATGGTGCGATGAAAGTTGGGAATGCCCACATCATTAACAGACTGAATCCCATCCAGACTGCCCAGACATAGAGCCACCAGAGATCACCGGCATTTTCCATCAACCATAACACCAGCCAGATCATGGGTACGCCGATAGCAAACATGAGCAGAGTTTGTTTGATCATGTCGGTGACAAAGATCTTCACCGTTGTTCGGTTAAACCCAAATCGCTCTTCGAGCACAAAGGTTCGATATAATGATGAAGGAATATCCAGAATCCCCATGATCAAAAAAGCAGAAAGCATGACGGCAACCCCTGTTGTGATCGAACTCCATTCGAACTGGCGCCAGAATCTGTCCAGTAGATCGAATCCACCACCAATTGTCCAGAGTAAAAGAAAGGTGGTTCCCAGAAATAGCTCAAAGATTCCAAAACGCTGGCCAGCAACGGTATAATCAGCAGCTTTCTGATGTGCTTCCAGTGGGATAGAGTCCGAAAATGCTTTCGGTACTTGATCACGATGAGCAAGAATATGTTGAATATGACGTCGCGATAACCACAGATGTATGCCAATATTAATGACGATGGCTGCGATAAACAGCAGTGTAAAATTATTTATTTCCATAACTATATAAGGATAACTCCATGAGTGTTTCCGAAAAAAACCTGATCTGGATTGATCTTGAAATGACCGGGCTAGATACAGATCGGGATTATATCATCGAAATCGCTACGATTATCACTGATCAGGATCTTAATATTCTTGCTGAAGGACCGATGATCGCGATTCACCAACCCGATGACATTCTGGAAAACATGGATGAATGGAATACCAACCAGCATAAAAATTCAGGTTTGACCCAACGCGTTCGACAATCCTCTTATACTGTTGAACAGGCCGAGCAGGTGACACTGGAATTTCTTAAGCAATACGTTCCAGAGGGAGCCTCACCCATGTGTGGCAATACCATCTGTCAGGATCGACGATTTATGCATCGACTCATGCCCGAACTGGAAAGATATTTTCATTATCGGCATATTGATGTCAGTACGGTTAAAGAGATCGCAGAACGCTGGTCTCCTGAGCTACCAAAATACAAAAAATCAGGTAATCATCTGGCGATGGATGATATTAAGGATTCCATCGAAGAACTACGCTATTTCCGTGAAAACGTCTTCAAGATTTAAGTATGAATAATCTGCCACGAAATTTATATACTGCTGCTCAGGTTCGTGAACTGGATCGGCAAGCCATTGAAGAATGCGGAATTCCCGGGCTAGAACTGATGGAAAAAGCAGGTAAGGCCGCTTGCAACGTTTTACAGAGAATCTGGCCAGATGCCTGGCGAATAGTGGTTGTCTGCGGGACCGGCAATAATGGTGGTGATGGTTATGTGATTGCCCAGCTAGCTCAACAGCATGATAAAAATGTTGTTTTATTGCAGGTCGGTGATCATAAAAAGCTCAAGGGAGATGCAAAGAGCAGTTCCGAAAAATCTCTGGAAGCCGGTGTCAGACATGAACCTTTTTCGGCTTCCAAATTAGAAAAAGCCGATGTGATTGTCGATGCAATGCTGGGTACGGGGCTTGATCGGGACGTTAAAGGTCAATATCAGGAAGCGATTACGGCCATTAATAATGCGAAGGCTCCTGTGCTGGCTGTAGATATCCCTTCGGGCCTGAATGCAGATTCTGGTCGGATGATGGGTACGGCGATAGAAGCAAAAGCGACCGTTAGCTTTATTGGCCTTAAACAGGGATTACTCACGGCGGATGGTCCAGCCTGTAGTGGTAAGGTTTATTTTAGCGATCTGGATGTCCCGGATGAAGTTTATGACGCCGTTCCTGTCTCATCCTGTCGTATCGATCTGCTGTCCCAGAAAAAATATCTTTTACCTCGAAAAGTGACGGGCCATAAAGGTGATTTTGGCCATGCTTTGATCGTGGGTGGAGAGGCAGGGTTTGCAGGTGCGGCACGGATGGCGGCTGAAGCGGCCGGACGTTCGGGTGCCGGACTTGTCAGTCTTGCAACGCGAGAACTACATGCCACACAAATTGTTATGGCCAGACCAGAGATCATGGCTCATGGTGTTGAACAGGGAAGTGATCTACAAGGCTTACTTCAACGAGCATCGGTGGCAGCCATAGGTCCCGGGCTTGGACAGGGAACATGGGGACAAAAAATGCTTGCGATGGTTCTTGAAAGCTCTCTTCCGATCGTGGTCGATGCAGATGCGCTAAATCTGATCGCCCAGGAACCAGCCCAATCTGAAAACTGGATCCTGACACCTCATCCGGGAGAAGCGGCAAGATTACTGGGTTGCTCAACCGCCGAGATACAGCAGGATCGTTTCTCCGCTGTGTCAAATTTACAGAAAAAATATGGTGGTGTGATCGTCTTAAAAGGAGCAGGGACACTGGTTGCTTCTGATCAAGGTTGCATTTCTTTGTGTGATCAGGGAAATCCGGGTATGGCCTCGGGTGGAATGGGTGATGTACTCACCGGCATTATTGCTGGCTTACTTGCTCAGGGGCTGGATTTGCTGGCCGCAGCCCAGACAGGTGTCTGTGTACATGCCTCTGCGGGTGATCGAGCAGCTGAAGGAGGGCAGCGTGGAATGCTGGCTCTGGATCTGATGCCCTATATTAGACAATTGGTTAATCAGTGATCACAAAGACAGAAGAAGCAACCGAATCAATAGCCACGCAATTAGCTTCAGTCATCACGAAGGGAATGGTGATCCATTTACAAGGTGATCTGGGAGCAGGGAAAACGACTTTTGCACGAGGTTTTCTGAGAGGTCTTGGTTTCTCCGGTGCCGTCAGAAGTCCT
>JALSSM010000158.1 GCA_026984275.1 Gammaproteobacteria bacterium | reverse complement strand
CTATCGTGCCGACATTCACATGTGGTTTCGTTCGCTCAAATTTTTCCTTGGACACGTTGTTTACCCCTTAATTTCTGTTGTTGATTTCTTTTAACTTTAATAATTAACTTTTAATATTTAATAAAAATTCCAGCCAGCTCTAATTAGCCCGGCTTTAATCAGTAATAATTAATACTGGAGCTCATAACCGGACTTGAACCGGTGACCTCTTCCTTACCAAGGAAGTGCTCTACCGACTGAGCTATATGAGCTACGAAAAATGTAGCATCTTGCCACCCTGAACCCGGTTCCTTCAGCACACATGCTGGAGCGGGTGATGGGGATCGAACCCACATCATCAGCTTGGAAGGCTGAGGTTCTACCATTGAACTACACCCGCAATACATATTGTTCATTGGACTATAATCCAATCTGGTACCCAGTTATCTTCTACCATTCATCCACTTGCCATACACGACAATGGTGGAGGGGGGAGGATTCGAACCTCCGAAGGCTAAGCCAGCAGATTTACAGTCTGCCCTCGTTGACCGCTTGAGTACCCCTCCAAACGATAGCCGGACATTATCAAAAATATTCAAATCCGTGTCAACAGCAAAACTCACCTAAAAACAAGTATTTTGCTAGTTTTTGGTGAATTTGCCTTGTTTCAAAAAATTTAGCGTCTCGTCAGCCGTCGTTTTGGACAAAAGCAACCCGGTATGAGAGACAGAAAGCAGGATATGATCAGTGCTGTTTTCGAGCAATGTTTCTTCAACAGTGACCGTTCCATCATTGGGTTCTTCAAGTCCCGAAAACAGTTTCCCCATCCCAAAACTGGCATTTCCTGCAATACTTCCCAGTTCTCGTTCGTTTTTCCATTCGGGGACATTGCCCAGCAACCCTGTATTCAGGCTTTCCCCCAGAATCAATGAAGTAAAATCAAACTGGTTAAGAAAGTGGGCTGCCCCACTTCCATTGTGAGGACTACCCAAAGTCACAACCCGACCAGGAGGCATCTCAGGATAGGCATGAAGAAAATGCCGGATGACTAATCCACCAAGACTATGACCAACATAATGTATTGTTTCCGCATCAATTTTATCAACGAAATCTCGAAGTTCATCGACGATCTGATCAATATTTGTGCTGGTTGAACTATAAGAAAATTGATGTGCTGTGTAGCCTGCATCCGAAATACGTGATCGCAGCAGACTCATATCCCAGCCATTCATAAAAAGGCCGTGGATGAACACCACGGCCTCTGATTGATTATTACTCATTATTTGAAAGGACGATTTGTCTGTAGATCAGGCATCATTTGCGCCATAGATAACATGGCCTCGTGCTTTTGAAAATTCAAGTAGACGTGAGATGGAATTGACAGCTTTTTCACGAATTTCATCATCCACAAAAACCTCATTGGTGCCTTCTTCAAGGCATTCAGCCAGCTTGGTGAGACTGTTCATCGCCATCCATGGACAATGTGAGCAACTCTGACAAGTTGCACTATGCCCTGCTGTCGGCGCTTCGAGAAAAACTTTGCCGGGTGCCGCTTGTTTCATCTTATGAAAAATCCCACGGTCCGTTGCAACAATAAACTCTTTGGCATCAGACTCTTTTGCGTAGTTAATCAAACCCGTTGTTGAACCAACAAAGTCCGCCAATGCGATCACTGAAGGAGGTGATTCAGGATGAACCAGCACTTTTGATTCAGGTCGAGCCTTTTTCATCGCTTCCAGTTCAGAACCTTTGAATGATTCGTGAACAATGCAGGAGCCATCCCAGATCAGCATATCTGCATTGGTCTGTTGTTGGACGTAATCGCCGAGATACTTGTCCGGCGCCCAGAGGATCTTTTCACCCTTTTCCTGCAGATGATTGATCACCTCGACCGCACTGCCGGAAGTCACCATCCAGTCTGCTCGTGCCTTCACCGCTGCGCTGGTATTTGCATAAACAACAACGGTTCGATCCGGGTGTTCATCACAAAACTTTCCGAACGCTTCGGCTTCACATCCCAGATCGAGCGAACAATTCGCATCCAGATCCGGCATCAGGATTGTTTTCTCGGGATTCAGGATCTTCGCTGTTTCCCCCATAAAACGTACACCAGCCACAACCAGTGTCGATGCATCACTCTCATTTCCGAAACGTGCCATATCCAGCGAGTCGGAGACATAGCCGCCCGTGCGTTCTGCCAGGATTTGTAGATCAGCATCCACATAATAATGGGCAACCAGCACCGCATCTTTTTCCTTGAGCAACTTCGCTATCCGTTCGTAAAGTGCTTCTTTCTGATCATCATCCAGTAATTCTGGCGTGGTTTCAGGCACATGGTACGGCAGATTTCGATCGTTAAATCCACCTGTGGTTTCACATACATCATTCATTACTGATCTTTCCTTCTTTCAATCAATTGGCTACCAACTAAAAATCACCCACTGCGGTACGACGAAATCCGAGTAGATTTCACTCATATTCGTATCCATCACACCATCACCGTCATTATCGATCAGGTAATATGATGGCCCAAAAGCAGGTGTTACCTTGATCATATAGAGATTGCCATTGATGCGGTATTCCTCAATGGTTTCATCTTTCTTATTGATGATCGTGACTTCTGGCTCCAGCTCTTCACCAGATTCCACCACACTCGGTGGCGGTGGTGCATCCTGTAAATCCTCAAGCTCAACAGATTCTTCAGCAGATGAAGCCGTGGTTAAAAACAATAATGTCAGACTTATTAAATACAATAATTTTTTCATAGTTACCCCTAACTAAAACAGCTATAGCATTTGCAATGCTTCCTGCTCTTCCTCCGATGGCTCAAAACCACGTTGGTCATAATATTTAAATATCGCATCCACGACTTCATCGGCCTGATCAACAACAGAGAACAGATTGATATCATTGGGACTGATCGTACCATTTTCAACCAATGAATCCTTAAACCACTGCACCAGCCCCTGCCAGAATTCCGAACCTACCAGTATGATCGGTATTTTTGCCGACTTGCCGGTTTGTACCAGTGTCAGGATCTCGGCCAGTTCATCCAGAGTCCCAAAGCCTCCTGGCAGAACAACATAGGCCGTTGCATATTTTACGAACATGACCTTGCGTGAAAAGAAATGTCGAAAAGTGATACCGATATCCTGATAAGGGTTGCCAGATTGCTCATGTGGCAATTCAATATTTAATCCAATGCTTGGCGACGGACCACTATAAGCACCTTTGTTTCCCGCTTCCATGACACCAGGCCCACCACCGGTCACGACTGAAAAACCTGAATCTGATAATTTATAAGCAATTTCTTCAGTCAGTTTATAATACGCGTGGTCAGGTTTGAATCTTGCTGATCCAAAGATGCTCACCGATGGTTTTATATTCGCCAGTTTCTCATAGCCTTCAACAAACTCGGCCATGATCTGAAAAATCTTCCAGGATTCTGGCGATCGCAC